>JALYOO010000031.1 GCA_030856845.1 Gemmatimonadota bacterium | reverse complement strand
GGGCAGGGAACCGTCAGCAAGCTCTTCACCGATGACCAGATGTATGCTGAGCTTCTCAAGGCGGTCAGTGCTCTCAATACCGTTCTCGTTGACGTGCGGCGTGACCCGAGGCGGTACACAAAAGGACTGATCAAGGTATTTTAAGTATGTAATGGACTCATACGATCTCGACGTCGTCGTCACGCGTGGAAACGGCGTAGAATCGTATCATCGCGTGCATGCGGCGGTTGTTAGCGCGGATGACTCGCTCCTCGGCGGCGCCGGCGACCCGCGGATGATGACGTACTGGCGGTCGTGCGCCAAACCCTTTCAGATAATGCCTCTCCTCGAATCGGGAGGCTTCGAGGCATTCGGCTGGGGCGCGGAAGAGCTCGCGTTGTCGTGTGCCTCGCATGGCGGCGAGCCCGAGCACGTCGCGATTGTCGAGTCCATGCTCAGCACTCTCGGACTCGAGGAAGGAGATCTGGCTTGCGGACCGCAGGACCCGCTTTCACCCCGTGGATCGAAGATCGCCCGCGAGTCCGGCATCCGGATCAAGCGGACTCACAACAACTGCTCCGGCAAGCACACCGCCATGCTGGCTTACGCTCATCACCGCGGCTGGCCAATCAAGGGGTACGAGCAGATCGACCACCCGGTGCAGCAGGCGATGCTGAACCAGGTGGCGCTGTGGGCGGACGTGCCTCCATCAGAGATTGATGTCGCCGTGGACGGTTGTGGCGCGTCGGTGTTCGGCCTTCCCCTCGACCGCATGGCACGCGCATACGCGCGGCTCGGCTGCGCTGCCCGGCGTGGTGAGGAGATTCCGGCGCGCGTCGTCAGCGCGATGATCGAGAACCCGTTCCTCGTCGGGGGAACGGACCGCTTTGATTCCGTGATCATCGAGGAGACTGACGGGCGCGTGCTCTCGAAGGTCGGCGCCGAAGGTGTCCATTCCGCGGTGATACTCGATTCCGCGATCGGTGTCACCGTGAAAGTCGAAGACGGAAACCCCCGGGCTCAGTATCCGGCTTTGCTGAAACTGCTTCAGAACCTCGATGCGCTTCCCGATCCGCTCCCGCCCAAGCTGGCGGAGATAATGCGCCGGCCGGTAAAGAATTCGCGCGGCGACGTTGTCGGAGAGACGGTTCCCCGCGCGGGCACGGCCCGGCCCGCGATGTCGGTCGAAGTCGCGGCCGTCTGAGCCCACGCGCGACAGTTTGATGGCGTTGCATTCCGCCGGCGGTGGCACACTTGATTCGGAAACGGCGGCCCTGGTTCGGGTGGCGGCAGCGATAGCCGGCGCGAACGAGCAGACAACGCGAACGGTAATGGCCGAGGCGGTGGGTTGTGTTCCTGGGCCGTATGTCGAAGAGGTGATCCTGCAGTCGTACCTGTTCGCGGGCTTTCCTCGTGCTCTCAACGCGGCGCGCGCGTGGCGGACTATATCCGGCACGCAAGCACCGCTCACGGACAGCGACGCTTCCATAGATAACGGGCCGCGCTGGGAAGCCGAGGGGGAGGCAACGTGTGCAGTTGTGTACGGAGAGTCGTACGACATGTTGAGGGAGAACATCCGGAACCTCCACCCTGCCCTCGATGCGTGGATGATCACCGATGGCTACGGAAAAGTGCTGTCGCGTCCCGCGCTGGATCTCCGGCGACGCGAGCTTTGCATCGTCGCCGCGTGCGCCGCGAGCGGACAGCAGCGCCAGCTCCACTCGCACCTCCACGGCGCGCTGAACGCCGGGTCGACTCCCGATGAAGTCGCCGGCGTGTTGTATGTAATTGGGGACCTGGTCGGTGACGCCGATGCGCAGCGCTACGACGCCCTGTTGTCGCGCGTCTCGGCCTCGAGAGGAATCGCGGCCATCGCGACGCACACAGTCGCCGGCGACAGCGCTGACGCAGTACGCGAGGCCTGATCGATGTTCGTCGATCGGGTGGTGGTGAAGGTGGAGGCTGGCACCGGGGGATCGGGGTGCACTTCGTTCCGGCGCGAGCATCGTGTTCCTCTCGGCGGTCCCGATGGAGGAGATGGCGGCCGCGGTGGCGATGTGATCATCCGTGGAGACGGCAATCTGGCAACATTGCTCGACTACACCTATCGCGATCGATGGGTGGCAGAACGCGGCGAGCATGGAATGGGCTCCAACAAAACAGGGCATTCCGGTGCGGATGTCGTGCTGCCCGTTCCGCCCGGAACGATTGTTCGCGACCTCGATACCGGGGAGATCCTCGCCGAGATTCTGGAGGATGGTCAGCGTGAGATCGTGGTCCGAGGCGGAAGAGGTGGAAAGGGAAATTCATTCTTTGCGACGGCGACGCATCAGTCACCACGTGAATGGCAGCCGGGTGAGGAGGGCGGGGCGCTCTCGCTCGAGCTGGAGCTCAAGCTCATCGCCGATGTCGGCCTCGTCGGCCAGCCCAATGCCGGCAAGTCGACACTGCTATCTGTGATCTCCGCCGCCCGGCCCAAGATCGCGGACTACCCATTCACCACTCTCGCGCCCAACCTCGGGGTGGTCCAGATGTCGGATCACCGCACATTCGTGGTGGCGGATATCCCTGGCATCATCGAGGGCGCTCACGAAGGCAAAGGCCTTGGCCTTCAATTCCTGCGGCATATCGAGCGCACGCGCCTGCTGGCGTTCCTGATCCCGATCGACGCGATGGATTGGCAGGCCGAATACGACCAGCTGCGGCATGAGATCGCTGAGCATTCCGCCGAGCTGGCGAAGCGGCCGCATTGCGTCGTTTTCACTAAGATGGATCTGTTCGGCGAAGACTATCTGCCGCCGATCGAAACCGAAGGCGCGTTTGCGATGTTCGCCGCCAGCGCGGCCGGGCGCACCGGGCTCGACAGCCTGCTCTCATCGTGGTGGAGCGAGTTGTTGAGGATGAAGCATAACATCAGCTCCGACGCTGCAAGCGCCACTGTGGCTTTGCCTTAGGCGAGACAACTGATGCTGGTTCTGCCTTCTGCCGGCGACCCGCCGGATGGCGTCGCTTCTCTGACTCATTCGCCCGAACACCAGAGTCGCATTCGACCCGGTATGCAAGCAATAGAGACCGGCATCGATGACGCGGCATATCCGGAGAGCCTGCGCGACCTTCACGATCCTCCCGACCAACTCTATTCGATCGGCGCGCTGGCCATGATGACTGGTCCGTGCGTTGCCATCGTCGGTACACGAGACGCCACCAGTTACGGCATGCGCATGGCTCGCTCGATCGCCAGGGCCTTTGCGACTTCGGGAGTCGCAGTCGTAAGCGGGATGGCGAGAGGAATTGACGCCGCGGCGCACTACGCGGTTCTCGATGCGGGTGGCCGCACGATCGCCGTGCTCGGTACGGGTGTGGACATCGCCTACCCGGCTGGTCATCGCGAGCTGCACCGGACGATCGGACAGCGCGGGCTTCTACTGTCGGAGAACGCGCCCGGAGCATCTGCTTTTCGCGGCGCATTTCCCAGGCGGAATCGACTCATCGCGGCGCTGGCAAGTGTTACGATCGTGATTGAGGCGGGCGTGAAGAGCGGCGCCATCAACACTGCAAATCAGGCGATGGACATCGGCCGAACCGTCGCGGCATTGCCCGGGCCAGTCGACTCTCCGCAGAGCATGGGGACCAACAGGCTCCTCCGCGACGGTGCGTCGGTGATTTCGTCGATAGCCGACGCGCTCGCGCTTGCTGGAATCTCCACAGCCGCGCCGCCGCCACCGCTGCATTTGTCCGAAAGAGACGCCAGCGTCTGGACAGCCATCGCTGGCGGGGCTTTGCAGGTAGATGCGCTGGCGGCGAGCTCGGGGCTTACCGCTCGCGAGTGCCTTTCGGCGATTACCTCTCTCGAGCTGGCCGGGCTGGTGGAATGCCTTGTTACGGGGGAAGTGAGGCGGCGATAGCGCGTCGCCGAATCCAGCATCGGTGTCGAATCCGGTATATTGAGACGTGACAGCCCGGCATCTCTACGTCCACGTACCGTTTTGCGCGAGGCGTTGCGCCTACTGTGATTTTTCCATCGCGGTGCGTCGAGTTGTTCCCGTTGATGAGTACCTTGCCGCCCTCCGGGCAGAAGTCCGCCTGCGCATCGGGCACAACACCGATACCGGGCCGGTGCGCGATACCGCGGGCGGTGAAATTTCAGAACTCGATACCCTTTATTTCGGCGGCGGCACACCTTCGAGGCTCGGAGGAGCCGGAGTCGAAGCCATGGTGTCGATTATCCGGGAGCATTTCGTCGTCGCGCCCGGCGCAGAAATCACGCTCGAGGCGAACCCCGACGACGTTTGTGCTGCCACCGCGATGGCCTGGGCGAGAGCAGGCATCAACAGGATCTCGCTCGGAGTGCAGACATTCAACGATGCAACGCTTGCCTGGCTGCATCGAACGCACTCCGCCGATCAGGCTCGCCTGGCGGTACAGACGCTGCGCGCGGCTGGAATAGAGAACGTTTCTCTCGACCTGATATTTGCTCTGCCTTCGCATCTCGAACGGTCGTTCTCCGAGGATCTGGAGGAGGCGTTGTCGCTACGACCCGATCACATCTCTCTCTACGGGCTCACCATCGAGGATTCCACGCCATTGGCCCGCTGGACCGCCGATGGCCGCTCGCGACCGCCTGTCGACGATGTGTACGCGGAAGAATTCCTCCTGGCTCACGAACGTGCTACCGGCGCTGGGATGGAGCACTATGAAGTGTCGAACTTCGCCAGCCCCGGGCGCGGTTCCCGCCACAACTCCAGCTACTGGTCCGGCCAGCAGTACCTCGGCCTCGGCCCTTCGGCTCATTCCTTCGATGGCGCGCGCAGAACCTGGAACATCTCACCCTACGCTGCATGGGTGTCGCGACTCAACGAGTCCGCCGAGGTGATGATGGACGGAGAGGATCTGTCAGACAGCAACAGGGCGGCGGAGCGAGTGTATCTGGGGTTGCGAACTTCGGCCGGCTATCGTGCCTCCGCCGCCGATATCAGTACCGCTCGGCAATGGGCAGCAGCCGGATGGGCGGACATCGATGGCAACGTCATTCGTTTGAGGCCTGAAGGGTGGTTGAGGCTCGATGCACTTTCTGCCGGGTTGACAGGATTTTGAATCGTTCACTACGTTGCGACGCATGTCTCTGCCGGAGCTGAACGAGAGGGAGCGTCGCGTGCTCGAGGCTGTCATACAGTCATATGTGGAGACTGCGCAGCCGGCCGGGTCTCAGGCAATCGCGCGGCGTTTCGGCCTTGGAGTTTCTCCTGCGACTATCCGCAGCACGATGAGCGACCTCGAGGAGAAGGGGCTTCTCTATCACCCGCACACATCGGCTGGTCGCGTTCCAACTGACGTCGCGTATCGCGTGTACGTTGATTCGTTCATTCCCGCCGGGTCGATCGCGCGTCGGGACAAGGCGAAGCTCACTGCTGAAATTGCCACTGGCGCCTCGGCGGTGGAATCGATTCTCAGGCGCGCCGCACAGAGCCTTGGTGTCATTACCCAGGAGCTCGGAGTCGCTCTCGGTCCGAGGCTCGACGACAGCATCCTCGAATCGCTTCAGCTTGTCCGCCTGTCGTCTGAGCGGCTGCTCGTCGCACTGACTCTCACGGGCGGCGCGGTGAGGACGATCTTTGTCGAGTCGCGAGGCGATGTTGCGGATGTCGCACTGGTAGAGGTGACGCGAACCCTCAACGAGCGCATCTCCGGTCTCACCATTCGCGAGATCAGGACTTCGGTTGCCGATCGCCTGCGCGACAGCGGCCCCACACGCGATGCGGCCGAGCTTCTCAATGTCTTCATCGAAGAGGGAGAGCAGCTGTTCGACGACGCCGTGCGGGGAGAAGACAGCGTGATGCTGGGCCAGGCTTCACTGCTTGCCGAGCAGCCGGAGTTCGCCAACGTCGACAGTATGCGGAAACTCGTGGCCCTCACGGAGACGCGCGAGCATCTTGGTGACCTGCTGAGACGGCGCAGTGACAGTCCCGGCCTTACGATCACGATTGGGAACGAGCACAACGATCCCAGGCTCGAGAACTTCACCATTGTCACGGCGCAATACCGGCTCGGCGCGGTGACAGGGGTCATCGGAGTAATCGGGCCCACACGGATGCCCTACGACAAGGTGATCTCGCTCGTGACGCATACTTCGCAGCTCATCACCGATTTCCTGGAGTAGCATTACTCAGATGGCTGATTTCTACGAGACACTGGGCGTCGCGCGCGGCGCGTCGGATGAAGAAATAAAGAAGGCGTATCGCAGGCTGGCGATGACGAATCACCCCGATCGCAACAACGGTTCGCGCGAAGCCGAGGAGAAGTTCAAGCAGATCACGGAAGCGTACGATGTGCTGCGGGATCCCGACAAGCGCTCCATGTACGACAGGTATGGCGAAGCGGGCCTTCGCGGCGGGTCTGGCGGCTTTCACCACGTCGATCTCGCCGAGGCACTCAACATCTTCATGCGCGATCTCGGGGG
>JALYOO010000026.1 GCA_030856845.1 Gemmatimonadota bacterium | reverse complement strand
CGGCAGGGAGCGCATCTATGAGCTCGAGCCTGACCGGATCCGAGAGGTAGCTGAGTGGGCTGAGGAGTACAGGGTATTCTGGCAACGCAACATCACGCGTCTCAAGCGTCACCTGGAAAAACCATCGGAGAGGGAGAAAAAATGACCACTGGAACGCACGAGTTTACGGAAGCCGGAGTTAGCGCGCGGGCTGACACAGTCAACGGTGTTGTCCATGTTGTCGCCGACATTGCGGCTTCGCCTGAAGCCGTGTTTCGCGCGCTCACCGATCCGCGGGAGCTGGCGGAGTGGTGGGGGGCGGAAGGTGTGTATCGAACTGAGCGGTGGGAGATCGACCTGAGGCCGGGCGGAAAATGGAAGTCCTACATCGCGGCACCCGAGAACAGCGAAATGACGGACCCAAGAACTCCCGAATCCCAGACCGTTGGCGGCGAATACCTCAGGGTCGACCCGCCGACTCTGCTCGAGTACACCTGGTCGCCGAGCTGGGATGGATTCGCCGTGAGTACGGTGCGCTGCGAGATAGAAAAGACGGCTGCGGGCTCCAGACTGACGGTTACTCATAGCGGGTTTGGCGAGAGGTCGCAGTCCGCCAAGGATCACGGCGAGGGATGGGTTCGGGTGATAGCATGGCTGGCCAGGGCGTTGGAGGGAGGGCTCGCGACCGCTTAGTTCGACCGGATTTCCGAAGGAGATTGGACCGGGATCAGTCGGGGAGTGACGCGGACGTTACTGCGCCGTGACCACAGGGCGACGCGTCGCCTGTATCCATGGGCATCCAGGCGCTCGCGGAACTCTGTTCAGGCGGGCGCAACGCCCGCGCCCAATCCCCGGAGAAAAACAGTGAAGCGCTTCGCCGCACTCGCGTCCGCCAGCGTGCTCGCACTTGCCGCCTGCTCGGATAGTCCAACGAGCCCCGCCACTCGCAGCCCCGACGGACTGTCGGTGTCGGCAGCGAAATCGTCATCCCGCGTCGCTGAAGTCACCGTCACCAATGACGCGGGCCCGGGATCATTCCGCGAAGCGATCGCGGCGGCGATCGGCAATCCAGACATCAAGACCATTCGGCTGGATAAGAAGCTCGGCGTTATCTCCATCTCGAGCCCGCTCGTCTTCACCGGGACGCAGGCAGTCACGATCGAGGGAAATGGCGGGATCGTCGATGGAAGCTCACTTGGCGCACTTCAGAACGCGCTTGTGATCTCCGGCGGCGGCGATCTTGTCATCAACGATTTTACGGTCAGGAATGCGCCTGGAGTCGGAATGGCGGTGCTGATACCGTCTGATGCCACAGGCATCGTGAGTGTCACACTCGATGAAGTCGTCGCACGGGGCAATGGTCTGCACGGGGTGCTGATCAACGATCAGACCGGATATCTCACCGACCCGGAGTCCACTTCACCGGCCGGATCCGATGCATCTCTCCGTGTGCGAGTCAATCGCACCACGTTTGAAGGCAACGGCGACGTGCTGATCGACCAGGACGGATTCCGTATCAACGAAGGCGGTCTTGGCGACCTCATCGCGCAGATCGACCGCACGATCGTGCTCAACAATGGCGGCGACGGGATAGAGCTCGACGAGCGGGGACCAGGCAGTGCGATATTCAGCCTCGAGCAGTCGCGCCTTGTCGGCAACGGATTCTTCACGGCTGAAGACTACGACGACGGGATCGATGTCGACGAAGCGGGCATCGGCAATATCGAGGGTCGTTTTCAGCAGGTCGTCGTCAACGGCAACTTCGAGCAGGGCGTGGACCTGAATGAGAACAATGAGGGAGATCTGCGGGTCGTGATGAACCAGGTCGAAGCGTCAGATAACGCCGAGGAGGGAATCGAGTTCGAAGAGGATGATGACTTCGCCGGCGGTGGAGACATCATCGCGCTGCTCACGAACATCACCACGCTGCGAAACGGTGCGAACGACGGCGATGCGGGTCTCAAGCTTCGTGAAAAGGGCGCCGGAAACCTCTTCGCGCGCATCGTCAACGCGACGTCGTCGGACAACCTCATTGCCGGTATTCTTCTCCGGGAGGATGCCGCAGGCAACCTGGACGGAACTCTGGTGAACGCGGTGGCCAACGGCAATGCGGACGATGGAATCAGGTTCGATGAGAACGGTGCCGGGAATCTGGAAGCGAGGATTCAGCGGGCGTCCGCCGCGAATAACGCTGATGCAGGAGTCGCCGCGGAGCAGCAAATTGCGGCAGGGTCAACCGATACGGGGATTCTTCGTATCCAGGGCTTGACGGCGACTGGCAATGGCGGAGATCCAGTCGAGGTCGATGCCGGCGTATTCGTCGACCAGAAGGGCAACTAAGCGCATAGTAGTACGGCCCGGCGCGGGAAGTCGCTCCCGCGCCGGTCCGACCTGATCGCGCAGTTCAGTGCGGCGTGTTCGCCCGGCCCGAGGAACCCGCGGACGCCGACGCGGCGGTGCTGGAGAGCGCTCCGCGAGCAGCCTGGTCACGAACCGCTGACCCTCGCCAACGCGCTCCATCTCAACCGCAATCACCTCGACGGCCTGAAAGAATCGGATTTATGGCCGTCACAATGGAAGGTACGGCTTGCGTCCCTCATGGGTTTCGCGACCAGCCGTTAGTTTTTCCTGCGCGATCCCCCTGGAAACAGTACACCGAGGAGTCATCGATGCATCCGAGAGCAGTTCTGGCATTGCTGGTGTTCACGGCTTTCGACGCCTCGGCCCAAGCCCCGAGACCTCCCGACCGCACAGCTTACGCCTACGCGCGCGACTCCCTCTTCGCGATGCAGGTGAACAGAGCCCACATCGCGTTTACGATCCCGCAGAAGGACTTGTTAGCCGAGAATGTCGCTTTCAACCCGGCGGATTCGGCGTTCTATGTTGGAAGCACGCGGCATGGGAAGGTCGTAAGACGCAGTCGCGATGGACAGATCCGCGATTTCATACCGACCGGACGTGACGGGCTATGGATGGTCGTGGGGATGAAGGTGGACCCCCGGCGCAAGGCACTCTGGGTGAACACCTCTGCGCAGGGCAATTATGTCGGGCTCAAACCGGAAGACCGGGGGCGCGCCGGGATTTTTCGCTATGACCTGTCCGGCCGGCTGGTGAAGCGATACCTGCCGAAGGAAGCAGCGCCGCACTTCTTCAATGATGTGGTCGTCGCCCCGGATGGATCGGTGTTCATCACCGACATGGAGCCGGGGGCGATCTACCGAATCGGAGAGGGAGATTCGCTGGCTCTGTGGCTTGCGGGCGGAAAGATGACCGATCCCAATGGTATCACGATCTCCGATGACGGCCGGCAGCTGTTCGTCGCGTCGAATGAGGGGATCGGTGTAGTGGACGTTGCGACCCGGTCTCTCACTCTGCTTCAGAAGCCTGACTCGGTCGACATGCTGGGCATAGACGGACTGTACTGGCATCGGGGGTCACTGATCGGGATACAGAGCGGCCGGCGCAACCGGATACAGCGGTTCAGGGTGGATGACACACGCACCAGGATCGTTGCCGCCGAGGTGCTGGAGGCGAACCATCCATTGTTCATGAATCCATCAACAGGTGTCATCGTGGGCGATGACCTGTACATGATCGCCAACGCTCAGTTCCGCAGTTTCACCGCAAGCGGAGAGCTCTTTCCGCCGGAGCGGATGTTCGAGACAGTGATTCTCAGGGTACCTTTGCGATGATTCGGCAAAGTACTCTTTCACAACACCTGGAGAATATCGATGCTCATTTCCACGACACCGCAGATCGAAGGGCAAGCCATTCATCGGCATCTGGGCATAGTCAGCGGTGAGGCAATACTGGGTGCAAACATATTCCGCGATTTCTTCGCGGGCATCCGCGACATCGTCGGCGGGAGGTCAGCTGCCTACGAAGAAGAGCTGCGAAAGGCAAAGCAGATTGCGCTGGACGAGATGTCGGCGCAGGCGGAAGAGCTTGGCGCTAATGCAATCGTCGGCGTCGACCTCGACTACGAATCGATTCAGGTCGGGCAGGGCGGAGGGATGCTGATGGTTAGCGCGAGCGGCACTGCGGTGGAGATTGCCGCGCGATAGCTCCGCCCGTTACGCGGATGACGAGCTTTTCGCTGCTGCCTGGAGTGCGAAGCGACCACGCCGGAGCCGCCATGAGGTTGGAGATACTGCCGGCTCACACCGTGGGAACGACCGCCGGAAGTTTTCCAGGAGGTTCGAGGTCGGTCGGATGCGAGCCGATTGATAACTCCCACCAGGCAACATCGTGCCATTTGCTGAACTTGTATCCAACCTTCTCGTAGACGGCCACCTCGCGGAAGCCGAGCGCCCTGTGCAGGCCAATGCTCGAATCGTTCGGCAGCGTAGTGCCGGCGTAGACGTTCTGATACCCCTGATCTTTGAGGATCGCGAATAGCGTCGAGTAGAGCTTTCTGCCAACTCCGGTCCCGATAGCCGCCGAATCGGCGTAGACCGAGGTCTCAACCGACCACTGATATCCCGTTCTGTCCCGATGACGGGACGCGTATGCGTAGCCGACCAGGTTCCCGTTGCGCGTCATCACCAGCCATGGAAGCTGAAGCTCCGCGATGTGTGCGATTCGAGAGACCATTTCGTCGTCTGACGGCGGCTCCGACTCGAAGGACACGGCGCTGCCATGCACGAAGGGCCGGTAGATGGACGCGATCCGTTCAGCATCAGCAGGGGTGGCAAATCTGATCAGATCGGTCATTGGGGCGAGCACCCAGAATAAGCGTTAAGCCCAAACCATTAATGTCAGTGAGTAGGCAGTATTGCATTTTCGTCTACGATTCGCAAGTATTGTGACATGTTGAGTATCGATTCAAAGCTTATCAAGCGGTTGCAGAAGGACGGCCGAGTTAGCTGGGCGGCCCTCGGAAAGCTGGTGGATCTGACTCCGCCCGCCGTCGCCGACCGCGTCCGGCGCCTCGAGGAGCGTGGAGTCATCAGGGGATACTCCGCGATCGTCGATCCTCTACAAGTCGGTGCAAAACTCACCGCGATCGTCGCCCTGACGCTCGACCGCCCGAAGGACCGCAAGCCTTTCCTCGATCTCGTCCAGCGGCTGCCGGAAATCCAGGAATGCCACCATGTCGCCGGCGACCACGACTACCTGCTCAAAATCAGATGCGCCGACGCCGCTGACCTGGAACGGATCATCAGTGATGAGCTCAAGTCACTGTCCGGGGTGGTGCGAACGCACTCTACGATCGTGCTCGGGACCGCCAAAGAGACGACTGCTCTGGTGCTTCGGCTGACGGACGAAAAACCCGCGCGAGCCGAACGCGGAGCGCGCGAGTGAGCGCAACGGCCGAACCCGGGTCAGCTATAGCGGCTCCGCGCCTGCTCTTTCGAACGACTGCTCAGGTCCGCGATCTCGTCGAAGCGTTCGAGGATGGGACTCTTGCACGCGAAGAATGGACTCATGCCGCGCACCTGACGGTCGCAGCATGGTACCTCCTCTGGTATGGGAACGGCGAAGCGACGAACCGGATGCGAAGCGCTATCCTCAGCTTCAACTCGTCGCAGGGCATCGAGCAGACTCCGACATCGGGATATCACGAGACCCTGACACTCTTCTACATGTGGTCGGTGCGACGCTGCCTGCGATCACTGCCCATTGACGGGTCGATCGCCGATCTCATGAATGCGGTCTGCGCCGAACTCGATGACAGGAACATCCCGCTTCACTACTACTCGCGTGATCGGCTCATGTCCGGCGAGGCGCGCAGGGGGTGGGTGCGGCCAGATCTGGCGGCGATGCCCGACTACGAGTCTTCGCTGAGCTAGAGCGCGGCCGGCATGGGGGTGAGCGTGTCCTGAAAAACTTCCAGAGCCAGCTCCACCTTGCCGAACGGCGCCGATACCTGAACCCCCTGGACTGATGGACGCACGCGCTCGAGCATCTCACGAGCGATCGCTATCCCTTCCTGCACGCCGTGCTCCTTCGATTTCTCGTTTGCCCGCCGCATCCGCGCAATGATATGCTCGGGTACGGTGACACCCGGCACTTCGTTGGCCAGAAATTCCGCGTTGCGCAGCGATACGAGCGGCCACACTCCGGCAATTATCGGAATTCTGTTCCCGTCGAGTTTCGCCAGGAACGCCTCCAGCTGCTCCACATCGAACACCGGCTGCGTAATCGCATACTCGGCCCCTGCTTCAACCTTCCAGGTAAAGCGGCGAAGCTCATGTTCGAGGTCGATCGCGCCCGGGTTTACGCCCACTCCGATGGTGAAGCAGGTCGGTGCCCCAATCGCGTTGCCGCCCGGATCCATGCCGTGATTGAGATTGTTCACCAGGTTAGTGAGTCCGATGGCGTCGATGTCGAAGACTGCCGTCGCGTTCGGATAAGGGCCCATCTTGGGCGGGTCACCCGTAATGATGAGCATGTTCCGAAGGCCGATGGCTGATGCGCCAAGCAGATCGGAGAGCATGCCGAGGAGGTTGCGGTCGCGGCAGCAGTAGTGTGTGACGGTTTCGATGCCGACCTGCTGCTCGATGAGCAGGCTGGTGAGCAGCGCACCCATGCGGCTTTGCGCACGAGGTCCGTCGGGCACGTTGACCGCGTCGACGCCGGCTGACTTCAGCGCACCGGTGTCGCGCAGCATCTTCGATGCGTCCACTCCCCGTGGTGGCACGATCTCCACCGAAGTGACGAACTCCCCGCGCGCGATCTTGCCGGCGAACTTTGACCGCTCGGCGAACGCGATCGGCTCGACCGGCTTCGCCTGCGTGACCACGGGAAACTCGCCGGTCCGGCGCTCCCTGCGAATTACGCGCGGCTGCCTCGGCGACAGCGGTCTGATACCCTCCACAATTGCGGCGATGTGTTCGGGGGTCGTTCCGCAACAGCCTCCAACGACCCTCGCTCCGGCGCGCACCAGATGCGCGGCGTAGGTCGCCATGTACTCCGGGCTCGCCATATACATGCTGCGACCACCGACTTCTCGCGGCATTCCCGCGTTCGGTTGAGCACTGAGCTTCTTGCGGGTGACCTTCGTCATCTTCTCGACGGCATCGAGAATGATTTGCGGTCCGACCGAGCAGTTCAGACCGAGGATGTCGGCGCCGAACGCGTCGAGAGCCTTGGCGATGTCTTCTGCCGATGCGCCGTAGGGCGTAAGACAATCCGTACCGATCGTCATCTGCGCCACGATTGGCATCGCTGCGTCGACCTCGCGTGCAGCGAGTATCGCCTGTTCTATCTCGGCGAGGTCAGCGAAAGTCTCGAGCAGAAAGAAGTCGGCGCCTCCTTCCTTAAGTGCCTTCATCTGCTCGCCGAAGATCTCACGCGCTTCGCTCGCCGACGTGGGACCGAACGGCTCGAGCCTTACGCCGAGCGGGCCGACGGCTCCGGCGACGAGGACGTTGTCGCCGGCTTCCTCGCGCGCGATTCGCGCCGCCGCCTTGTTGATCTCTTCGACCTGCGACTCGAGACCGTAGGGCGTCAGCTTGGTTCTGTTCGCGCCGAAGGTGTTCGTCTCGATGATCTCGGCGCCTGCTTTCACATAGGCGCTGTGTACTTCGCGCACGAGGTCGGGAGCGCGAAGGTCGAGCTCGTCGTAACACTGGTTGATGAACACGCCCTTCGCGTACAGCATGGTGCCCATCGCGCCGTCGAAGACGACAACCTGCTGGGGGTCGAGCAGTCGCTCGATGAGATGTGCGCGATCGCTCATCGGAGTGACTCCCGGAGGCCGAGAGTGGATATCGACGCTGTATCGCGGAGCTGGGGATGATCGGCGACAGTTTGCGCGAGCAACGCCCGGCCCGGCTCGCGGTTGCGCGCATTGAGCCATGCGAACAGGCCGATGGACATGTAGGCGGCCCCTGCCAGCCCAAACCGCAAGCCGATGCCGATCAGAGCGACAAGAATCGAGAAAATGCCCGCCAGAACGAACCCGACGTAGTGGCGGCTCCAGGTGATGGCGTCGTAGGCTTCCAGTGGTGTGAGACGAAGGCGATCGCGGGTTGCGTAGGCGCGCCAGTACAGCACGGCGACAAGAAGGAAAACAACGATCCACCCGCAGCTGTAAATGATGAACAGGTTCTGCAGTTGCTCGAACGAGCTAACCCGCGGGCCGCCCGTATTGATGAAGAGCGAGACAAAGGAAGAGGACATGAAACGCAGCGGCTGGACGTAGAACAGAACCGTGAAAAGAAGCAGCCCGTTGATGGCGATCGACACTTTGTCATCCAGTGCGTATTTCCTGAACAACGTGGTGTGCACGACCCAGATGTAAAAGAGGGCGCCGAAGCTCAAGGCGAACGGCACGAAGCCGTAGAGATTGCCGATGAGCTCTTGATAGGAGCGTGGGGGATCGAGATTAACGACGAGCAGCGTTGCGGCGAAGGCAATCATGCCATCGCTGAACGCTTCGACTCGCGTGATCTCGTTCTCCCGCTTCGGAATCAAGTGTCCGCCCGTGCCTCGGCAAGGGAAATGTCGCCCGACGACGCGCGATCGAGAGCCTCCTGTGTGTCGACAGTCTCGCTGGCGTTCTGCCCGGCCTTTTCTGTGTCCTCCGCGCCTCTGCGTGCGTTAGCCTCTGCGTCTCCTCTTACAACGAAGTACTTCGCTTCGGGATGATGGATGATGATCGCGGCTGTGCTCTGCTCGGGAAGGAGCTGGAACGACTCGGTCAGATCCATCCCCAATGCTTCGGTCGCGGGCAGCAGCTTGAACACCGTCGCATGATCGTCGAGATCGGGGCAGGCGCCGTAACCCCACGAGTAACGCTTGCCGCCGCTTACCCCTGCGATCGCTGGTTCGGAGATTCCCAGCTCATTCTTCATTCGGCGGTGCATCCACTCGGCGGTCGACTCAGCAGCTTCAACCGCGAGTCCGTGAGAATAGAAGGCTTCGGTGTATTCGTTGGCGCCTTGAAGCGTTTCGAAATGCGTGGTCGCCTGCTTGCCGACCGTGACAATCTGCATGGGCACGACATCCACATCACCCGATTCGGTGGAGCGAATGTAATCGGCGAGACAAAGGCGCTCTCTGCCCACCATTCTGGGAAAGTGGAAGCGCGCGATCTCGCGCAGGGAGCCGCCGTCGCTTGAATACGCCGCCGGATCGTAGATGATGACGTCGTTCCCCAGCGACTGGGCGGGAAAGTAACCGTATACGGATTGAGGCTTGATCCAGCCGTTTTGCGTCGCGTCTTGTTTGAGGCGCTCCAGGTTCGGCTCAAATTCGTTCTTTACCGTCTCGTCATACTTCTCGCCTGATCCGCGGCCGCCCCATTGCAGGCGATAGAGCTCATCGAGGTCGAGAAGCTGGAACACTTCGTCGATTGGAATGTCGCGCAGCACGCGCGTTCCCCAGAATGGCGGGTTCGGAATTGGATTGTTCGCTGCGACGTCACTTCGCTCACCTGCCTGATCGCCTGCGGCAATGTCCTTGCCGACATTGGTGCGCAGGAACACGTCGCTACGCGCCGTCTCGAGGTTGATGGCGATGAAGTCTTCACGCTGGGCTGGATCCTGAAGACGGTCCATCGTCTCCAGACCTTCGAAGGCGTCCTTGCAGTAGAACACGCCCGAGTCGTACTCGCGCTCGTCCTCGACGAACATAGCGCGTCGTCCGAAACGCCGGTTGATGGCGGCGCCGCCGATCAGTACAGGGATGTGCATGCCGCGCTTGTCGAGCTCCTTCACGCACAGCGGCATCTGTTTCGACGTCGATACGAGGAGCGCGCTCAATCCGATTGCGTCCGCCTCGACCTCGATCGCCTTCTCGAGAATCGTGTTGACGGGAACCTGTTTGCCCAGGTCGAAAACGGTGTAGCCGTTGTTGGAGAGAATGGTGTTGACGAGTGACTTGCCGATGTCGTGCACGTCACCGTAAACAGTGGCGAGCACGACTTTGCCCTTCGTGTAGCCTTCTGCCTTTTCGAGGAACTGCTCGAGGTGCTTGACCGCCTTTTTCATCACTTCCGCGCTTTGCAGCACGAACGGAAGTATCAGCTCGCCCGCGCCGAATTTGTCGCCGACTTCTTTCATCGCCGGCAGCAGGACTTCGTTCAGGATCGTGACAGGATTTTCCCTGACCCCGGCGAGGTCGAGCTGTTCTTCAATCCCTTCTTTCTTTCGGTGCAGGATCATCCAGTGAATTCGCTCTGCCGGCGTCATTCCGGCAGTCGGGTCCGCCTTTTCTGTGGTCCCCGTGGTCTCTGTGTCTAAGGTGTTGGCGAAGTACTCAATGAAATGCTGAAGGGCGTCGGGACGCTTGTTCCACACCAGATCGTTCGCGAGCTCACGCTCCTGTTCCGAGATCTCGGCGTAAGGCCGGATGTGCGCCGGATTGACGATCGCCGCGTCCAGCCCTGCGGCGACGCAATGATGCAGAAAGACCGAGTTGAGAACTGACCGTGCTTCAGGCGTCAATCCGAAGCTGACGTTGGAGACGCCGAGGATCGTCGAGACCCCGGGAAGCTCGCGTTTGATGAGCCGTATGCCTTCGATCGTCTCCTTACCCGAGTCAATCCACTCCGCGTCGCCGGTGGCAAGCGTGAATGTGAGCGCATCGTAGATGATGTCCTCGGGGGTAAGGCCGTACTCATTCACTACTATAGAATAGATCGCCCTCGCGACTTCGAGCTTTCGCTCGCGGGTCTTCGCCATGCCGATCTCGTCGATCGTGAGCGCGATTACAGCGGCGCCATGCTTTTTGACGAGAGGCACAACCGCATCGATGCGCACGCGGCCGTTTTCCATGTTGATGGAGTTGACGATTCCGCGTCCGGGGATGTGCTCGAGGGCTGCTTCGATGACGTTTGCTTCCGTCGAGTCAATGACGAGCGGAGTCTCGACCGACATCGAAAGCAGCTTCACGACCTTCGACATTTGCTCGGCCTCGTCGGCCCGCTCGGTGAGTGCAACGCAGACATCGAGAACGTGGGCGCCCGAGTCGACCTGGTCGCGTGCGACCTCGAGAATTCCCTCGTAGTCGTCGGCGAGCAGGAGACGTTTGACCTTCCGCGATCCCTGAGAATTGACGCGCTCGCCTACCAGGAGGGGTGGAGGATCCTGGTGGAGGGTGATCGCGCGCATCGCGGAGCTGACGCGGGGGACTTTCTGATGACGAAGCGGGGTTCCCTTTCGGCCAACTTCGGCCCGGGGGCCGACGGTTGCGCGTTTCGCCTCGACCTCTCGAACCGCGTTCACGACCGCCTCCAGGTGCGCGGGCGTCGTGCCGCAGCAACCGCCGACTATCCTGACTCCGAAGTCTTTCACGAATTCCGCGAGTGCCTGTGCCATCGGTGCGGGCTCGAGCGGGTACACGGCTTCGCCAACCCCTGTGTTCAGGGGCAACCCCGCGTTCGGAATAACAGACAACGGCAGCGTCGCGTGCTCGGCGAGATAACGGATCGGCTCGCGCATATGCTCGGGACCGGTCGAGCAGTTGAGCCCGATGACATCGACGCCGAGCGATTCGAGAGTGGTCATCGCGCTCGCGATGTCAGTGCCAAGCAGCATGCGGCCGGAGATGTCGAGCGTGACCTGCGCCTGAATTGGCACTCGACGCCCAAGTTCGGTGAAGAGCTGCTCGATTCCTGCGACAGCGGCCTTTACTTCGAGAATGTCCTGCGACGTCTCGATCAGCAGGAGGTCAACGCCGCCTTCTATGAGGTATTGAGCCTGATCGTGGAAATTCCGCGCGAGCTCCTCGTAGGTGATGTTGCCGAGTGCAGGGTCGGAGCTGGATGGGAGCATGCCTGTCGGGCCCATCGATGCGGCGACGAATCGTGGCTTATCGGGGGTGCTGTACTTGTCGGCGGCTGCGCGGGCCACGGTCGCGGCGCCAACATTGATCTCTCGGACCTTGTCGCCCAGGCCCCATTCCTCAAGCCGGCGCGGCGTCGATTGAAAAGTGCATGTCTCCACAACGTCGCATCCGACTGCGAGAAACGACTCGTGAATCGCCTGGATGACATCCGGTCGCGTGAGGACGAGGTTGTCGTTGCAACCCTCCAGGCTTTTGCCCCCGAAATCTTCAGGGCTGAGGTTGAAACGCTGGATGCTCGTACCCATCGCGCCGTCGTAGATCAGGACGCGTTCCTGTAGCGCTTTGAGATATGGCGAGTCGACTGGACTGCGAGTCATGCGTAATACCTATACGAAAAAAGCCCACGCGTGGGCGCTGGGCTGGAGCGCTTTAGCGGAATGTTTAACGTGGCCGCAAGTTGCTTTAAATCGCCACGGGTCTGAACTCGAAAAACTAGTTGATGACCGGGAGTACGGCAAGCCGATCAGCACCCGCGGTAGTGGCTCAGTTTCCCTGTAACAATTCTAGCAGCTCGTGGATTGACCAGACGTGATCGGTCAGTCCAGCGGCCATCGCCGGAGTCGTCGGGACGCCATACTGCTTACTCAGCATCGTGTGCACGCGGCAGTAATTGTAATGCATGTAGTGGAGCGAGACCGCGTACAGGTGATACTCCACTTTCTTGGAAAACGCATTCGTCAGTCGGGTAAACCGGCGCATCTGCATCCGCATCGTAAGGTTCTGGCGCTCCGCGTGCGAAGTCGAAACGTAGGCCATATCCGGCTTTCCCATTATCCAGTGCTTTTCGGTTCCGATGCAAACGGCGGGACTATAGCGGCGGCCAGCTTCCGGGCCTGAATCACTGCCGAAGATTTTGACGATCTGCGCGAAGTCCGCCCCATTCCAGCCAAACGCTTTTTCCACTGCACGGACGTAGATCGGCAATCCATCCGATGTAAGCTGGCATCGCGACGCCAGACGGTCAGCCAAGTCCTGCACGAAGGCGTAGCCGGTGCGCGAGTCACGACTGCCGACGCGGTACGAAATCACGAGCTTGGAATCCTGGTCAATCGCTACCCACGTCCAGCAGTCGCCTACGCCAGTTCCGCGCTCTTCAAGCTTGACCCTGCCTTCCTTCTTTTTCGCGAAACTCCACACCTCGTCCATCTGTACGCGCTTGGGTGAAACGTCGCGCACGAAACGGTCGTGGTGATTTTTGCAATGCGAGCCGAGATCGCGGAGCAGGTTTGAGACAGTGTTGCGCGCCACGCCCGTCAAGCGGGCGGTAGCTCGCAACGAGTTACCTTCAACCAGGGCGCGAATGACGGCGGCTTGGCGTTCAGAAGTGAGACTGTTCATACCTAGTAATATGCGTGACCGCTCACGCATTGTCAAGAGCTGGAATTGGCTCTTGACAAACCCATTGCCCGCTAAATGCGTAGGGCCTATATTCCAGCCAGGCACCTGGCGCAGCAGCGTCTAGTGCTAGTCCCCTCGGCGGGCCTCGATCCCGCAACCTCCCGATTAGCAGTCGGGCGCTCGATCCAATCGAGCTGCGAGGGGCGAAACCGAGAGGGGCGCGAGCCCCTCTCGGCACATCAGGGCGCTATGGTGGTTCCATCATGGCCTCCTTCGCTTGCCGAAGCGGTCACGAGCCTTCCTCCCCAGGATCGCGCTCGTGGCCGTTTCTCGTTCCCCCACTAATAACATCCAGAATGGCCAGTGTCAACGAGATGACGCAACTTTCCTAATCAACAGACGCAACACGGGTTGAGCTAACGCCACTCCGAGCCGGAGGGGCGTAAACGCGACACTCGCGATAAATATTGCGTCATCGGGTTTGGTGGTTTAAATTGCCTGTCATTAATCCCCACCCTTATGGGAGGATGGCATGGCAAGGGCTCGCAGCAAGAATTACCCGTCGCTTAGCCTCGGTCAGGCGATAGAGAGAGCTAGGGCGCTTTATAAGCAAGAAGGCAGGGCTGCCGCCCCCGCTGATGTTGTGGTTAGCGCGTGGGGGTACAACTCATTGAACGGGGCATCTCTCCGGGTACTGTCTGCTCTCAGACAGTACGGTCTGCTCGAAGGCAGCAGCGACCAGACACGGCTTGCCCCGCGAGCTCTCACGTTGCTCCTAGAGCCTGAGTCTCACCCCGAGTTTGCGGAGGCCCTCACTGAGGCACTACAGGCTCCTGCGCTCTTTCAAGGAATTGTGCAGGAATACGGAGTCGATCTGCCTTCCGATCCAGCCCTAATTTCTTATTTGGTTCGGAAGCAAAATTTCGGTGATGCCGCCGCTAAGACACTCATTGGGGCGTTCCGCGAAAGCGTCGAACTTGTCAAGGCAAAGGGCGCGGGATATATTGCTCCAGTACTCAGCCATAACGCGTTGCAAACATACCCCGATAATGTGTCACCTAAGCCTATGACATCCATAGAATTAGCTTCGCAAATTAGCAAAGCTACTCGGGAGTTTACGTTTCCGGTAACGGATGATACCGTGATAACCTTGTCAATACGCGGGCCGCTACCGTCGGGGGATGACATAGATGCGGTGACGGATTGGCTCGAAGTTGTGCAGCGTCAAATCGTGCGGAAGGCCCGATCAAGCCCGGTCGTAGAGCCCATTGTGGGTGATTATGAGATTGAGTCACTATAAGGGAAACCCCGCGGGACGAAGCCAAAGCAGGCTCGCCCCCAGGGTTTATCGCTATGTACTCAGTTAGTCTCTAGGGCTGGTTCATCTAGCTTGCCGTGGAGAATAAAGAACTACTGGCCGTTTTCGGGCTTGGATTTCCACCGGGCTTGGGCTGCCCGACGCGCTGAGTCGCTACGCTCCTCTGGGGTCAGCTTCGCCGCTCGTGCCTTGCCGCCTTTCAGCCCACCTTTCCGACCGAGCGCAACGGCGGCGGGATTCTTTCGCTTGGCGCGCTTCTTCGCCGGCACGGCCTCATCATATTTCGCCGTGGACTCGCGGGCGACGCGGAAGGCGATTTCGTTTGCATCTTCTGAGCGTGAGCGCTTAGGCATACGTTTAAGCTAACTCACCCGGCAAGAACGTCAAGCCAATTTGTGACTAAGCTGTTCGTTCAAAATTTCATTGACCGTAAACGGAATTATGACCTTGCCCGATTTACGGAAGAACGCATCAATTTCGGTGAGGGCATCCGACGTATAGGCAAACGATACGAAGAAACCCTTCGTCCGGTCTTGTCTCGTCATTACGGCCTCGAACATGTCAATGTCTGGGCGGCCCGCCTTGTCCTTCTGCTTCACCTGGATTGGATACCACACGTCCATGAAATCAAACTCGCCCGTCTGCACTCCGCGCCGCTTCGGTACGGCGGACACCGGGTAGATACGTCCGTCAATCCCCATATCGCCAACCTTCGCCTTGTTCGGAAGCCCGCCCAACGCGATCACCGCCCAATTCTCAAACTCGAACGGCGGCATTTTCCGCAGCACGTTCTCACTTTGTGGCAGGTCGCGAACGACAAAGCCGCGACCGCTTCGCCACAAGGCTTCGTCCTCTCGCAAGTGGCACACATCGCGCAGACGCTTCGCCATTACGCGGCATGCTGTAGGGGACACATCAATCCCAATCCACTGACGTTTCAGGTTCTGTGCGGCGACCAGTGCAGTGCCGCAGCCGCAGAAGGCATCGAGCACGATGTCATTCTCGTTGCTGCTCACCTTCACGACGCGCTCCAGCAAGGCAACAGGCTTTTGTGTGGGATACCCCAAGGCTTCATGGGCTTGAGAATTTACGGGGGAAGATCATCCCAAACGCTTTGGAGCGGCACGCCCTTCGAAGCATCCAGGTACCGCTTGAGTGCCGGGACTTTGCCACGCGGCGGAATCGCTACCAATCCCTCCCTTACAAATTGATCCATCTTCTCTTTGGTATAACGCCAATATTTCTTGACTCCAAGAACCTCATAAAGCGGATTTCCTTTGGCGCTCCCCCCAGGCCCGGTAAGGTTATCCCAGCGGAATCGTCGGCCCGACGGATCGACATTAGTGTAATGCGAGTCCGTGTAGCTCAAATCGAGCGGTGTATATAGCTGGTTCCAAGTGTAATCCTGGGAACCGCCCGTATACAATAAGAGCACGTCGTGCAGTCGCCCGTAGTGCTTGCTACCTTGCTTGCTGTCAGAGTGCGCCGTGCTCCGTTTCCAGACGACCTCATTCTGAAACTGATTCTCCCCGAAGATCTGGTCGAGCATCACCTTGACGTAGTGCGAGGCGTGCCAGTCGCAGTGGTAGTAGATGGAGCCTGTCTTTTTCAGGACGCGCCCCAGCTCGACACAGCGCGGGCGCATGTAGTCGATGTACGCCTGCGTAGATGCGTGCCGGTCCTCGAATGCCCGCTTTTCTTTCCCTTCACCCCAAAAGACTTCGTAGTTTCGGTTTGAGTTAAACGGCGGGTCGATGTAGATGAGATCGACGCAATCGGGCGGAAGCGTGCGGAGCTGATCTAAGCAATCTCCGCAGTAAATAATCCGCGTGTCTACAAGGGGCGAACGTCGAGTCAGATTCAACCTCGCTTTTGGGGAGTCAAGGCCGGATAATGTGCCGCTATTTCTTTCGCTCCGCGAGTGTTTTTCAGGCTATGGCGTGAACCGATGAGCCCTCACTGTAACAATTGAGACTGAGCCACTACCAGCACCCGCGCTGAGGCTGGTTAGCCGTTGACTCGGCGAGTTGATTCGCTATCATGAGATCATGAAACGATCTCATGAAAACAGGACACGCGTTGCCGAGCCGGTCCAGGTGTATCTGGATTCGCCGGACCGGGCGCGGCTCGAGCGGCTGGCGGGCAAGCTCGACACTACCAAGTCCGACGTATTGCGCCGTGGTCTCGAAGCTCTCGAACAGCAGTTGACGGACCCGGCCGCGCATCCTGCGTTGCGAATAATCGGGCTCGCCGCCGGACATCAGCGCCGACCAGCACCGGCCTACGATGTAGCCCGCGAGCACGACAGAGCGCTCGCAGACGACGAAACGACCTCCTGGAAAGTGGCGCACAAGAGGAAACGTGGCAGCTGAGTTGTTCGTAGACACCAGCGGCTGGTTTCCCCTCGTTGACGGCGAGAATCCGGCACACGGTAGGGTCGCCCGAGCCTTGCGCGACGCCATCGAGCGGCGCCGGCGGATCGTGACGACCAACCTCGTGGTCGCCGAGACGCATGCCTTGATCATGCGACGCGTCCACCGTACCGCCGCATTGGCCTTTCTCCGCGAGGTGACTCGCGCCCCTCACGTCGTCGTCAGCAGTACACCTGAGTACGAGGCTACTGCGCAGCGGGAGTGGCTCGAACGCTACGACGATCAGGATTTCTCGTTGACCGACGCGGTGAGCTTTTCAGTTATGGCCGACCGCGGGATTCGCGAAGCTCTCGCGGTAGACTCCCACTTCCTGGTCGCCGGCTTTGCGCTCGTGCCGGCAGTGAAGTAGCGTATCGCTCTGCAAATCCCGGTGCACTGTTCCGGACTCGCCGGGTTGCTTAGTTCACGACTGCCCACAGCGAAGCGATGGCCACAGATCTCCTGATTATGTGCGATGCATTACGCGTCATGATCCTTGGCGATCTGCATTCCGTAGAGCGTCAGATCGCCGCGTATCCTGAAGATCAAAGTGTATGGCGGATCGCGCCTGGGATCGCAAATTCGGGTGGCAATCTTGCGCTCCACATTGCCGGGAATCTCCGCTATTTCATCGGCGCGATTCTCGGCGGGAGCGGCTACGTTCGCGACCGCGATGCGGAATTCGCCGCACGCGATTTGTCGAGAGACGCGCTCTCTGCGGAGATAATGGCGGCGATCGCAGAGCTGGACGCGGCATTCGATCGCATCACTCAGGAAACGCTCGAAACGGTATATCCGCTCCCTATAAGAGACCGCCGACTCAGAACAGCAGATTTCCTGCTTCACCTCGCAGTCCATCTCGGCTACCACCTGGGGCAGCTGGACTACCACCGGCGGCTGCTCACACCGGATCCCGCCGTCGTTGAGAACCTGTCACCGACTGAATTGCCGGAGCGTTCGTAGCCGACATGTCGTGCTCTCGCACGTGGTCGCGAGACGAGGCATGATCATGTAACTGGGGGTGATGGCAAACGATCTTACCGGTGATTTCGACGTAGTTGCGCAGTTCGCGATCCCCGCGGTCGACAGGGTGCTCGCGGCGATGCACAGGATCGAGAGGTTCCCTCACTCGATCGCCCTCCGCGTGGACGACAATCCGCCAACCCGCTCCGACGCCCAACCAGTCGATCATGGCGGTCGCTGAAGTCTCCGGCCCGCAGGGCAGGCATACGGCCCCGTGGATTTCCAGTACTGACTGCCGTGTCGTCAGGCTCGAACGCCGCCAGGACGCTCGAGAGCTGAGAGCGCTCGATACGCGCCTGGCCCACCACCGTCAGTGGCGTTTTAGGTCGCTGCTGCCGCGCGGAACGAAACCGTCACTTCGTGAGAAAGAATCCGCATTTACGGGCTCGCAGAATGACGTAGCATCGATTCGTCTGCGCTTTGTGCTGCTCGCAGCTTTGGGGCTTCTGCATCGCGGTGGCGTGCGCGCCGGTGTCGCAGGCAGAAACGAGGGAGGGCCCCATCATGCCGAATCCGTCGTGCGACTCTGCTCGTGGGTATGCTCATCTTCTCCTCCTCATGCTCTTGTGCGGCGGATGCAAGGCTCAAACCTTCGCGACGGCGGGGCCGATCGACATCGTCGGGACACTGGCGCTGCTGGTCTCGGGGATTGGGGCCCCGCAAGGGGGTCGTATCGAGCTTCCCGACATCGACGTCGTGCTGCGCGATCTGAACTCTAATCAGGACGTTTCAAAAACAAAAACGCAGCTCGATGGCAAGTTCTATCTCACGGCGCCCATGGCGGGAACGTACTCCGTTTGCTGGGACGCACCTGGGATCGTGGGGGGCTGCGGCGCAAAGTTCGTGGTGAATGCGTCGGATATATTTCTCAGCTTTGTAGTCGTCCGCTCGGAACCCGGCGTGATATTCGGAACGGTGTTGACGTCCGATGGTCGCGCCTGCTGGCTGATCGATCCCTACTTCAATCTCGATGTCTCGACGAAGGTGTCGCTCTTCGCGATTTCCCGAGAGGCGATTCGATCGCGAATCCGTGCAAACGTCGAGGGGGAATTCGCGATCGGCGGGGTGGGAGCCGGCAGCCGATACATCGTGCGTGCCGAATGCGAGAAGGCAACGGCCGAGAGGCTCGTATCGGTCGGAGGATCGATAGGTGGGGTGATCATCACGCTGCCCAATCGCGCTCCGGCGATTCTGGCAATCAGCGCAGTTGCTGGTGGAAAGCTTTGATTCGGGCAGCAACGATGGAGTACTCGATCAGCACGAAAGCGCCGAATGAATACGGAACCTCAATTGCCGCGGCCGTTCTTACATGCTCCCCCAAGGCGGTGGCGGAAGAGCGACCGGTTTCGTGATGTCGAACTCCACGCGAAACCGCCGATCAGTTCCCTCCCTGCGGAGTCCATATGAGAATGTCGCACCGGGGAGAATCTCGATCGCCCAGACGTTAGTGCGCGCAGCGGGAATCAACTCTGCCGTCAGGGAATCAGCGTGAAACTCCTGGCGTAGGGCGGTTCCCGGCCCGCGCGTATCGCCCCCATACTGCGTTATCCGATCCTCCGTACCATCGGCATGACGGTGATCGTGCTTGAGCCGCAGCCCACCCTGCACAGGTGTGATCACCCACGTCCGCGACCGGTCGTCGCCGACATGCAGCGGCACTCGAATCGCGCTCGACGAGCACTCGCGAACGTGCATGATTACGGCGGAGCGGGCGAAAACAGAATCACTCGCGTTAGTGTGCGTCAATCGGCCGGCGAAGGCACGACCACACAGTGACCGCAGGTGATTCCAGAAATCCTGCTGGATGGGCGACAATGCCAAACGTTCTGTTACTTGCGGAATCGATTCTGGTGTGAGCGAAGCGCACGCAGTAAGCTTGGCTGCGTACACCAGAACAACGGCGATCAGGATTGCGCGCGAGTTCATGAAGGAATGATACGAATCGGCGCGGGTGGCGTCTTCGGGTCCAGCAGCCCCGGGGCGCTTCCGACTCGTCTACCCGACTCGTATGTTTGGCTC
>JALYOO010000463.1 GCA_030856845.1 Gemmatimonadota bacterium | reverse complement strand
TACTATGGGAGCGTGACGCCCCCTGACCGCATACCATTGCTCGATTCTCCCCGGGGCGACGAGGTACCCGCATGCACCACAGACTTCGTTCATCGCAGTCGCTTCGTTCCCTTGCAACAGCTCTCCTTTCCTTCACACTAGCCGCCTCACTTTTTTCTTCAGCAGTCTACGCTCAGCAACGCGGATCCACTGGAGCGATAGCCGGCGTAGTCGTCGACGATAACGACCGGCCACTGTCGGGGGCTGCGATCCGTGTCGCCCGCAGTGACGGTTCCGCATCGACCGATGCGGTGAGCAACGAAGCCGGCGTGTTCGCTGTGCCGTCGCTTGCGCCCGGTCTGTATCGCGTAACAGCACGACGCATCGGATTTCGCGAAGCCCGGCTGCCATTCCTGAGAATCGTCTCCGGACAGACCTCTGCGATCCGCGTGAGTTTGTCTGCATCGGCTACCCAGCTGTCGACCGTAACGGTGCCCGTAACTGCCACGTCGATCGACGCTTCCACAACGGGGCTCGCGCGTCGCATAACTGTCGATGATGTGAAGCTGGTTCCCCTTGCGCGAGACGCGGCCAGCCTAGTCGACCTGGTTCCCGGTGCTCGCAAGGGATTCGTATGGGGTGGCGCGGGTGACGCCGCCAACAATTATCAACTGGACGGGGTGAGCGTCAATCATCCGGGAGTCGGAGGAGATTTTCTCGCGCCGAGTATCGACTGGATCGAGGCGCTCGAAGTGCGCGGTCTTGGTGCGGGTGCCGAGTATGGAAGCTTTCAGGGCGGAATTCTCAACGCGGTGACGAAAACCGGAACGAACGATTTTCTCGGTGCGTTGAGGGTCAACTATGTCTCTCCTTCGCTCACATCCACGAACCTCCGCCCGAATGAAGAAGGCATCGAGCAAACGAGGCGCGGCGAGCTGAGTGGCGAGATCCGCGGGCCGATCTTCCGCGATCGCCTGTTCTATTTCATCGGAGGCCAGGTCGTCGATCGCAGCGTTCGCGTTCCTGACCTGACGACGCTGGCGGAATCCGACATCCGCACCGATCGTCAGGAGCTTCGTGATTCGCGCGGAATCGCCAAGATCACACTGCTGCCCGGCCTGCGTGACCGGATCGACCTGCTCGGCGGCTACAGCAGCAACGACACCGACAGGGCCGAGCTGAATGGTATCAACGACGCTCGGTCGGCGCGCAGAGTCGACGCTTCGGCTACGTACTATTCGCTCGGCTGGACTCGCACCAACACGGCAAGCTTACTCGATGTTCGAGTCGCGGGATTCAACGCGAGGGAAACGCGGCGCGGATATGGAGCGGACGCGCCCGCAGTGCAGGTATTCTCCGTCGGACGTCAACCTGTTTTTCAGAACTCCGTCTTCAACGAGCGGCTCGAACCTCGGAGTGTAAGCGGAAACGCAACCTTTAAGACTCAGCATTCCCTGCTTGGCGGAGAGAATCGCATTGTGCTTGGTGCGGACTACACGCGTGGGTGGTGGCGAAACGAGCGGGTGCGCAATGGGGGACTCACCTGGTTTCCTTACCCTGACGTGACGACCCAGACAATCGATGTCACGCGCCCGGCCATGTGGCCCGATGTCGCCAGCGAGTGGGGTGGAGAAATCCGCCTGCAGTCCGACATCGAGGAGGGCGCGGTATTTCTTCAGGATTACTTTAGTCCAGGTCCGACGCTGACGTTCACTCCCGGCCTGCGCTACAGCGGATGGGCAGGATGGCTGACGCCCTCCGACAGCGCCGGCGTGCGGTTTCTGGCCGCGCGTCACCAGGCGTTCGACCCTCGCTTCGGAGTGGTCTGGGATGTATCGGAAACGAACACGTTCGTTCTGAAAGCACACTGGGGCCGGTATCATCAGGGACTGAGCTCGCTGTTCTTCGACCGTGCGCAGGGTGCGGATGTATACTCGAACCACCGTTTCTATTTCCAGGGCCCGGATCTGACCGACAGCCGGACGGTATTCACGGCGACAGAGCGGGATGCAATGCTTAACGCCTTTACCGGCTTCTCTCCGACATTCGTCGAATCGATTCTCAACGAGGCGGGGCGGGTCGAGAACTACCGGCAGCCGTTCGTCGATCAGGTCACGTTGGGAGTGGAAAAAACTTTCGGCTCGAGGTGGAAGGCCGAGCTGGCGTACACGAACCGGATCAACAAGGACGTCGCTGGCCTCGTCGACAAGAATCTCGCGTCGAACTACAGCGCACTCACCGACGTTCGGGTTCGGCAGCGCGTCAGCTTCGGTCCCGTGTACGATCAAACGGGCGACAACCTTGTGCTGCCTGTCCTCTGGGTTTCGAACTTCGACTTGCGGCGCGAGTTGATCAGGCGACGTGACAACCGCACTCCCCTGCCCCCTGTCCCCGGCTACACCTTCGCCGACATAGATCGGCTGTCATTCGATCGCGACATCGTCTTGTCCACGGTTGACGCAGCACGACGCCGCTTCGACCAGCTATCGCTCTCACTGCGTACGGAACAGCCACAATGGAATGCTCTCGTTTCGGTCACCGCGACTCGACTCGTTGGCAACGTTCCGGGCCTCACAGGTTTCGGCTCGAACGGAACGAACTTCACGGCAGGTCCCGGCGTTCGGCCTAACGAGACGCTCAGGTATGAGGGAGAACTGCCGAATTTCCCGGCGTTGGAAAGTAAACTGTGGCTCAGCGGACAGCTGCCATACGGACTTCAGGGGGGAGTTTTCACCGCATTTTCGCTGGGAGAGTACTTCACGCCGGTCTTTCAGCTGAACCCACGATTTCGGCTTCAGGCGTCCGATGGTTCACTTCTTCCAGACGATCTGGTGGACGGTGTCAGAGGGCAAAGCATCCTTTTGGAAGATCGCGGGAGCCGCAAGTATCAGGGCCGCACAAATCTGGATGTCAGGCTCGAGAGGAGATTCCAGATTCGGGAGTTTGCGTGGTTCGTCACCGCCGATCTGTTCAACGCGCTGGGGTCGGATGCCATCGTGGAGCGCAACCTGACGATCAACGACCAGATTTCAACAGACCCGACGTCGACCTTCGCCGCTCCGCGGCAGCGTGTCACACCTCGCGCGCTGCAAGTCGGTGGGAGAATCGAGATGTAGCAGGAATGCATTCTTTGAGATGAGTCATTGTCTTTCACCCGCCCTCACATGACGAACCGACGAGACTTCGTAAAGACATCCGCCGCCGCGGCGGCAATTGTAGGATCGCGCGCGGCTCTGGGACAACCGCTGGTCCATCGTCCTGTCCCGTACACCGGTGGAGATCCTCTCGCCGACGACCTCGCGCTCGAAGCGCTCAATGTCACGCGGGGCGCGGGTGCTTCCTACGCCGATGCGCGCGTGGGACGCTATCGGCGGCAATCGATCAACACACGCGAGAGACAGATCGCCGGAGTGAACGATTCCGAATCCTACGGAATCGGCATCAGAGCGCTCGTTGCCGGCTCGTGGGGCTTCGCCTCTACCAGCACGATGACGAGGGAAGGCGTTCAACAGACGGCGCTCGAGGCGGTTCGGCTCGCCAAGGCGGCTCGCCTCATCCAGCGGCGACCTGTGCAGCTCGCGCCGGTCGCGGCCATCAAGGGAACGTGGCGAACGCCAGTGACCCGAGATCCGCTCGACGTTCCAATCGAGGACAAAGTCGCCCTGCTGCTCGCCGCCAACGAAGCGGCGCTCAAGGTGAAGGGCGTGCGGTTCGTGAACTCGGGGATGCAGCTGCTTCGCGAGGAAAAAACTCTCGCAACGACCGACGGCACGCTGACGACGCAGACTTTCATTCGCGTGGGGCCGCAATTCTCGGCGACGGCGATCGCGGAAGGGGATTTCCAGTCGTACAACGAGGAGCTCGCGCCGCGCGGCAACGGGTGGGAGTACATCGAATCACTCAACATGCCCGGAAACGCGGAGCGCTGGGCGACGCTCGCCGCGGAAAAGCTGGGAGCGAAATCAGTGGAGGTCGGCAGATACGACCTGATCCTGGATCCAACCAACCTCTGGCTCACCATTCACGAATCCATCGGACACCCCACCGAGCTCGACAGGGCAATGGGCTACGAGGCGAACTTCGCCGGTACCAGCTTCATAGCGCCGCCCGATAAGCACATCAACAAGCTTCGCTATGGAAAGGAATTGATGAACGTCCAGGCCGACCGCACACAGGAAGGCTCACTGGCGCGAGTGGCATGGGATGACGAGGGCGTTCCCGCCGAGAAGTGGCTGATCGTCGACCGCGGGATGTTCAAGGATTATCAGACGACGCGCGAGCAGGCGGCGTGGATCGCACCACTTACCGGCGTTCGCCGGTCGCACGGCTGCTCCTTCGCCGATTCATGGTCGAGCGTCCAGTTCCAGCGGATGCCGAACATTTCGCTGATGCCGGGAGACCGCGACATCGGGCTCGACGAGATCGTCGCCGCCACCGACCGCGGCATCATCGTCAAGAACCGCGGCTCATGGTCGATCGATCACCAGCGTTTCAACTTCCAGTTCTCCGGCCAGGTGTTCTACGAGGTGAAGAACGGGAAGATCACGGGAATGCTGAAGGATGTGGCGTACCAGAGTCGCACTCCCGACTTCTGGAACTCGATGGACATGATCGGCGGCCCGAAGAGCTACTGGCTCGGCGGATCATTCGGTGATGGCAAGGGAGAGCCGCCACAGTCGAACTCCGTCAGTCACGGCTGCGTTCCCGCCCGCTTCAAGCAGGTGAACATCGTCAATACGGGGAGGCAGGCATGAGACCGCGCTCGCTGTTTGAAGATCCGACCGCCGCGGCGCGGTCGTTGATGACGCAGGAGACTGCGCGATCACTCGCCAATCGCGTGCTCGGAATGGCCAAGGCTGATTCGACACGCCTGGTGATTTCGAGCGACTGGAGCGGAAATTCGCGGTTCGCCGGTGGTGAGATCACCACGTCGGGGGAAATCAGCGACAACACCGTCACTGTCATCAGCACTGTTGGAAAGCGGCGTGCCTCCAGCTCGACCAATATCCTCGATGACGCCGCGATGAGGCGGACAGTGGATCTTTCCGAAAGGCTGGCACGGCTGTCGCCCGAAGACCCGGAAATCATGCCCGAGCTCGGAACGCAGACATACCAGCCCGTCAACGGCTACATCGAGCGAACGGCGGACCTGGGCCCCGAAGCGCGCGCCGCGGCGGTGACGGAAGTTCTCCAGAGCGCAGCAACGGTGGGAAAGCCCGCCGGCGAGGTGTTCGTGGCTGGATTTCTCGAGGCCAACGCC
>JALYOO010000453.1 GCA_030856845.1 Gemmatimonadota bacterium | reverse complement strand
TAATGATATCGTGCCGGTGACGGAAGACAGACTGGCGGCCGCTGGCGCGGATGCGGGCCCGAGTGATTCTACCAGCCGGGCAAGCGGCACCGCGTCGAGTTCAGCGAGCCCGGATAACGATCGCCTCGGCGTGTAAGCAACGACTGACAGCGCTGTACTCCACCACGCCCGATGATCGCCCACCGAGGATTCACCGCCACTCATTCGCCATCTCCAAGTGTCCTCGTAGCCGTGCTGCAACACCCGACCGACACCGAAACGCCGGGCAGCTACTGTCGCCATTTGTCGTCGCCGGCCGAGAACAACGGCGTCACTTTTCCATCCGGTGATCGGCGAAAGAGCGAGCGTTTCGAGAGTGGTCGGGCCCTGAGCACCGGCAAGCGATGCGACGGCAATGGACCTGCCGGATGCGCCGACTCGAACCGGAGCGAGCGCCGGGGATAACGCAGCGGAGGGAGCGAGAATAAGCCCACCACCGCTCGATACGTATGCGACAATGCGGCCGGCGCTCGCCGCCGCGGTTTCGTCCAGTGCAACAACGGCGGAGTATCGCGCGGTGTCGATCTGTCCAGGGGAGCCCTGCGTCACCACTGCGGTGGGGGCCACAAGGATCTGCGCATCGACGATCCAACCCGCTTCTTCCAGCGCCGCCGTGACGAATTTGGATTCCCATCCCGCGCCGCCAATGACCAGAATTCGCCGGAGCTGCAGGCTGTCCCGCTGCTCTGCCCGCGCAGTGGTGCCGGCGACGGTTGCCGCAACCACACCGCTCGCCGCAGGGACAGCAATGCGTGATCCTCCATTCCTTGCGTCGACGGTATCGAGCGCTCCCACTTCGTCGCGCAGTATTGCCCGACTCCCCGATGGGGCAGCGACAAGAACACTCAACCCTCCACTCGGCGAAGCGACCGGGTGTACGTCCACACCGACAACAGGAAGCTCGCCAGTCCACTTCACTTCAGTCCCCGCAGTGCTCAACGCCGCAAGCCAGTCCCGCTCGCGGGCAGAAGGAACCCGATCCAGCTGAACCGAGACGCGCCGCGGCGGCGATCCACTCAGTGTCCAGTCTTTAAGGGCAACCATGAGATTCCCTGAACCGGCTGAGCCAGTCTGCTCGGCTACACCGCGATCGAGCGACAGCCACAGCATCCATGCAAGAATGCCGAGGCTGAGCGCGCGCAGTGCGAGCTCCGCTTTATTCGCTATTTCTTTTTTCACTACGCCGTGTTTCTCATGAGAGATCGGAAATCGAGCCGATAGGTCTTTCTTGCGGTTCCTGGTGCTGTTGCAGTTGCTCGGCTTCCACCACTAGCTGCGGCTTCTGCCACTTGCTACTGCTTCTATCGCATGCTGCTGTTTTGTTCTGCGCGTCATTTGCTTCTGTGTCCTCTGCGCCTCTAGCGTTCTCCGCTTCTATTCTGCGCCTCGTTTACGCGTTGCCGCGCTAGCGCGTCAACGCGTAAACAATGATGTTGACCCCGAACCGCGTGTTATCCACTGTCGAGAACCGCTTGCTGTCGGGATGGTAGTTCCACTCGGAGCTGTAGTCCTTGTTGCTGTACAGGACACCCACCCTGTCACCGACCATCACCGCCAGCAGATTCTTGTGCACCAGATTGTCGCCCCAGCCGTTGAGCTCGTGACTCGTCGCCGGGGGCCCGTCGTCGAACTTGAAGAACGCCCGGTAGAGAGCGTGATCGTTGGGCAGCGGCCGCGGCGCGGAGAAACTGCGCGTGATCTCCTCGATAGCCGTCTTATGAAACACGCCTCCGACATCGTGGTTGTGATCGTCGATGAAGATCATCCCACCGCGCTCCACCAGCCGTCGCGCATTCCGTCGCTCGGCTTCGGTGAACCGGAAGGGCAGGTGGCCGGTGAGGTAGACGAGCGGATACTCAAGAATGACATCGGACGACAGTGGGACGATCACCCCCGACGGCGCGGTGTCGATCTGCGTGTAGCGCGCTATCGAATCGATGAGATTGGCGGGCAGCGTCGGCGCACTGTCCCAGTCACCGGACTCGTACCGCCCCGTGCAGAAAACAAACTCGCTCCGCCTCACCACCCACCCGACCATGACGGTAATCCGGGCGTGGCCTGCGGCTCGCCAGCGAGTGCGCGCCGGGCGCGAAGCAGCGGAACAGTGGCGTCACGCCCCCGCCTGAAAGCGTCGATTGCTTCGTTGAGAGCGGCGGCAAAAGCCGGCGCTGAGGAAAGAGCATCGACGCGCAGGAGAGTGAATGCACGAACAGCTGCGTCAGGCGATCGTGGAATTGTTTCGAGCGCGGTGTTGAAGCGGTTCTCGAGACTCGCCCTCACCGAGTCGGCCGCAGTGCGCGGAGTCCTGGTGCTGGCAATTCCCTTCTCCTTTCCGGTAAGCCGCACCCGCGCAAGATCGACGATCACCTTCGGAGGAACTCCCCGCAGATAGAGGCGATTCGCGAGACGCGCCCTGTCCAGCGCCTTCAGCGCTACACGCATCGGCGGCAACGCCGGCGCGGGCTCGGCGATCTGCAGCGCGCGCACCGCTTCCCACAATGCGGTGTGCGCCTCCTTCAGATCGGGATTTCGAACCGCCTCGACCTCATCCGAATGCGCTTCAGTCTCGACGCCCGAACTCGCTTCTGCCTCCCCTTCTCCCTCACCTTCGTCTTCCTGCTTCTGATACAGAATGGATTCCACGCGCTTCCGTATTCTGTCCTCGAGGCCTCCTATCTCGGTGGACCTCCTCACGAGCTCGGCCCTGGTGAGCCGTTTCTCTTCGCGGATGAGCTGCTCCGTCATCTGAATCAGCATGCGTTGGCTCATCGCGGAGCTGTCCACCGGTGCGGGCGCAGCCGCGTTGACAGACACCGAATCGTATTCATCAGCGCGGGCAACCCTGAATGTGCGGGTGTCCGACGTTCCGATTCCGGGGCCGGTGAGCATATTCACATCCTGCGTTATCGCGCGGATGGACACGACATCACCCTGACCGAGCTTAAGGGAGCCGAGGTCGAGTGATGATGCAACCGATCCTGATCGCATACCGCCGAAGGGAACGATCGGCGTTGTTACGGTGCGCGCATTGAAGATCTCACCGGATCCCGTCGTTACCAGGTATTCGAAATACGCCCCCCTGAGGCCAACGTCGTCGGTGGCGGTAGCCTCCAGTCGCACCACCAGCTGAGCCACACGAAGGGTGCTGTCGCGGCGTGGAGAGGTCAGCACGATGCGTGGCGGATTATCGGGCCTCGGCTCGAGAACGAGAATGCGCTCGTATCCCCGATCGCGGAGTGTAAGGGCAGCGGGCTTTGCCGGCATCGTGAGATTCAACACCCACGAACCGCCTGCAGTTGTCGCACGGACAACGGCAGCGCCGAGCGATCCCGCAATTCCTTTTGACGATCCCTCGCCTCTGACGACGATCCGGCTTCCCACCAATCCCGGCACCGACGATGGATCGCTCAGCGAAACCTCGCGCTGGGCGGCGTAGGGCGGAGGGATGACTCTGACGGTCAGATCTTCGAGTCTGCTTCCAACAGGTACAGCGTCAACCGATCGACCAGATCCGGCAGCGCTGAAT
>JALYOO010000432.1 GCA_030856845.1 Gemmatimonadota bacterium | reverse complement strand
AGAGCAGTGACGACGTGCTCACCGTTTCCTACGGCGCACTAGAGCTCGGAGAGATAGAGCTGGAGCCAGCCATCCGGTTTAGTCCCAGACTCAGATGGACTGGCCCATTGTGATACCGCGCTGCAGTTTGGATTTATCCGTTACCCGGTTAACTGAAAGCCTTGCTCTCAAGGCTCACCTATGTACCGGTTTCGGACTCACCTATGTGGCCGGTTCAACACGCGACCGGAGAAATCACCGAGCGAGATCCAGTGAAAGCGAGGAAGGGTGAACAGTCCGACGGTTGAACTTCGACAGCTACAGGCTGGCGACCGGAACGCTATCGCTCGCGCTGATCCACGCGAGGAGCCGCGCGACCGCATCGTCCTCGCTCACGTGAAGCCTGACACGAGAAGGGTTGAACCCGAAGACCTGGCAGGAATGGTCGGCAAAAATGCGCGGCCGACGGTAGCCCAGCTTCTTGGATATGCCCCGCACCGAATGTCCCGAATCCGCCAGGTATCCGTATCCGCGCAGCAATTTCGCCGCGACCAGAAGCTTCTTGGGAGATGCAAGGTCGGCCGCGTTGAACGAGCGGTAGAGTCGAACTGTCGGCACCTTTGCGCTGACGGCGATGTCTTTCGCGCTCTGATATCGGTGTGGCTCGGCGAAAAGATCCTCGACGGCTTTGGTCAGCGGTATTGGCAGCTGGCTGAGCCATGGGCGCAGCGCCTGAAGCACGCGCCCCGTCAGCGGTGACGCGCTCACTCTGTCTATCGTTGCAAGCAGCCGTTCGGCGGAATCGTCGTGGGCATGCAGGACGACGTGCTCGAGCCCGAGGCGTGACAGTTCCGTCACCGCGCGGAACGCAGACGGATCGAGTACGACGTAGGCGAGCATCGGTAGCGATGGATAGGCGGCGAGGATGCGCGCGAATCGCACCTTGTCGCGTGCGCCCTCCGCCATCGGGTCTACAATTGCTACCGACACCGGATGAATTCCGATCATCTCCTCGAGCTCGTCCCACGAATGTGCGACGAGAAGATGTCGATCCCGGCCGAGTACAAACTGCAGGTGTCTCAGGAGTCGCGGCTGCAGCAACGCTACAACGCTCATGAATGCCCCGGTTGGGAAACTCGATAATGTCGTTTGTATACCACGCGGGCGAAAGCTTTTTTGAGAAGAAATATGCCTATTTGAGAAGAAAACAGCACTTGACGCAATGGAAAGGGCATTTCGGAAGGTGTAGACTCAGGTAGGTTCGCTAGTACACCTCGTGCCCGGAGCTCCACATGTCCCGCGTCAAGCCACTCGCACTGCTCGCTCTTGTTTCTGTCCTCGGTCTGGCAGCCTGCTCGGATATCACTTCTCCCGATCAGGAATTCTGTCCGATCACCGGCGGCCCCGGCACATGTGCCGGCGCGGTCCAGTCGCCGGCTGCAGACTAACCGCTTTCACCTGCAGCACCGGACGTAGCCGCCTCGCGGAGGAGAGCAAGCGCTTCCGCGATACTACGTACCTTTTCGTCACCCGATAACGGGCGGTCCTCGATCGCCGGCGGGAAATCTGTGGGGGTATTGGCGCGTGAGCGCTCAGCCGCTGCCGCAATCTCGAATTCGATCTGGTGAAAGCCATGCTCGGACGCGAACTGGGCGGCTGAGTCGAACATCTCGTGCGCTGCGCCCATCTCAAATCTGTCGTGCCCAAGCGCCTTGAAGAAAAGAAAGTAGGCACGCAGACGCGGATCGAGTGCCGCGCTTTCGGTTAGGCGCATGTAGTCGACGAACGCCTCTTTTTCTCCGTCACCTATCGCGAGCTCCATGAGGTTGAGCGTCGCCTGCCACCGTACCCATTGGTGTGGGGAGGTAAGTGCGACGATGGAGTACCCGTCGCGCGCTGCATCTCGCATCCCGAGCCCTGCATAAGCTGCGGCAATATCCGCGAGGATCCTTTCGCGAGAGGACCTGTTCGTGGTCAGCTCCAGGCTGCGGTAAGCCAGATGAACGGCACGCTGATAGTCGCCGCGCGAGTGAGCGACCGACGCCTTCGCGTGCAGCGCTAGAGCTTCAACGTGCTCCAGGCTCGTCGCGTGGGCCTCTTCCAGCACTGCGTCGAGATCCCGGTCAGCGGCCTGCAGATTGCCGCGCGACATCAGCGTACCCGCGACGCCGACCTGAACAGTGAGAGACGCCGCTCTGTCGCCTATTGTGTCGGCGAGATGCTGAGCTTCGGCGTATCCTCGAGCGGAACCATCCCAGTCCCCGATGTGGCGGGCCGCGGAGCCGAGTGCGGTGCAGGACTCGATCGCCAGCCGCATCTGGGATGGCGCGGGAAACCGCGCAGCCACGGTCCGGAAGACTTCCGCCGCCAGACCCCAGCGGCCCTCTACGTCCAGGGAGCGGCCGTACGCCATCAACTGGTCGCCGACCTCCGCCGAAATGCGCCGGCCCGAGTCGATCAGCTCGACCACTCTCGTGAGTATTCCGCGGGCTGGATCGCCGGTCGATAGCGCCGCTATCGCTTCACGAGTGGTATGGAGCACGGACCACGGCGGAGCAGCGGTCACATCGCCGGAATCATCGGTCTGATCCACCAGCCTGAGAACCGCGAGACCGGCAAAGGTCGAGCGCCACAAGCCTTCCTCCCGTGACACCGATCCGAGGGTTTCGAAGAACGCGTGATGTCTCAACATCTTATTAGGGGCATAGGTTGAAGCGGGAAACTGGGATCTTGAAAGCATATCGTAAACGCCGTTTTCGTATCATGCGCATCCTTTTTCGTATCACAGCCGTCTCGCTGGACCCTTTTACTCATCTGCTGATGCGATCCCGCGCTATCTGAACAGTCGGGCTGATGTACCAGTCGGCCAGGGACGACCACCAGGCGTCGGGCCGCATGGGGCCGGTTGTAACACGCCGATGTATCCCGATCACCATTCGCGGCTCATACAGCCAGATCGCCGGAGCCTCGGCAATTGCGATTCTATAAGCGCTGTTATAGTAGCGCCTGCTTACCTCGGGGTCCATCGCCGATATCGCGCTGTCGGTATAGGCGTCAAACGACGAGCTCGCCCATCCTCCGTAGTTGAGGCCCGACCTGTCGCGCGCGGCCGATCCGCTCCAGGTTTCCCTTAGCGCGCCTGGGCTCGAGCCCAGGTGGAACGTGCCGAGAGCGGCGTCGAAGTCACGCGATTGCTGCCGGCTGGCGAACGTCGCGTATTCCATCTGATCGATCGTTACGCGCACTCCGATTTTCCTGAACTGCTCCTGGAGCAGTACGCCCATATTTATGCGGTTCTGGCTTGAAGCAGGTACCAGCAGCGTGAAAGTCAGGTTTTGTCCGTTGCGCCGACGCAGGCCCGTGGGGGTCGCGCGCCGCCACCCCAGGGAATCCAGCGTCAGCGACGCACGCACGGTGTCGTACGGAATCTGCTCGAGTGTCGTGTCGGTGGATGGGAACGCGCGAACGGTTGGACCAACTCCCGGCACGGCGAGCGAGTCGAAGACATTTCGCACGAGCGCTTCGCGGTTCACCGACATCGACAGAGCGCGCCGCATCTCACGCGAAGCAAAGAGCCTGTGGGACTTGCGCCGATCACGGGGGTCACGCGTGTTGAACTGCATGAATACATAATCCGTACTCGGCAATGAGACTGTTCTGACGCCGGTGTTCGCTGCCGCCTGAGCGACGTTCTCGCGCCGAAGCGGCTCGTATACGTCCACCTCTCCGCTAAAGAACCTGCTGGTCGCGGTAGCGGCCGATGTACTCACGCTCCAGATCACGCGGCGAAGCCTGGGTGAACCGCGGAAGTTCGACGTATCGGGACCGAGCTCGAGAGACGATCCCCTCACCCACCGCACGAACCGGAATCGCCCGCTGCCGACCGGCGTAATTTCCGCGGCTGCGTTGCGCAACGAATCCGGTTCGACGCCACCGAAGACGTGCCGCGGGAGAATCATCATCTGGCTCGCCGCATCGAAGAATTGCTGCGGTGCCCGGCGGCGGAACCAGAACACCGCGGTGAGGGAGTCCGGTGTGGAAACGGAATCGATGTTGCCGAGCTGCGTTCCAGTAGATGAGCCGAGAGTCGAGTCTGTATAGAGTTTGTAGGTGAATTGTATGTCGTCGGAGCGCACGGGCCGCCCATCGTGCCAGCGGGCTCTTCCGTCGAGCCGGAACGCGATGGAAAGCGAGTCCGGTGCCCAGCTCCAGATGTGCGCGAGTTGCGGACGAAAGCCGGCATCGCCAATGGCGTTCATGTCTGGCCCGACGGCGGCGAGATAGTCGTAGATGAGCTCGGTCACCTGGCGTGCCGGGGTGTTCGACACGAGCGGAGGAAACAGGATGTCGGGATCAGCGGTAGTCGCGATGACAAGGGTACCGGCGAATTCGCTGCCCGCCGTGGACGCCCCTTCCGCACAACCGAACAGAATCAGGAACGCGCTGAAGCCTGCAATGCATCGAGATGCCAACCTGTCTCCCACCAAGCCGTCCGCAAACTGGAGATTGGGAGAACAATGTAGTATGCGGGGAGAAGAAAGGGGCATCGTTCGCAACGCTTCAGGCATTGTTGCTTTCCGGTTCGGCCCTACGTTCGTGGCTCCTTCATCGCGGAGCTTTGCCGATGACGAGTTCACCGCGTGCCCGCGCCGCAATCTGGACGGCTGTTTCGACAATGAGTATCGCGTGCATGCCTCCGAGAGCTGTTGCGACGTACGCCGCGGCCGCGACAAGGGTGACATCGGAGTTTCCGGCCATTGCCGGCGACATGCATGCCAGCTGCCTGCGCTTTCAGTCATTCAGCCTGCAGCGAAGGGGCGACGGATGGTACGACGAAGCGATGCTGCGCAGCGGCTGTGCATCCACTGATACCGCTGTAGCGGCCGTTATCGGCGTGAACAGGGTGCTGTCCGGTTACTTCGCCGCGCTGGCCCGGCTGGCCGATGACAGGATTGTATCAACCGACACTGAGGTTAAGCTGCTGTCGGCATCGCTCATCAGCAAAGCGGGGATGAATCAGGCACAAGAATCGGCCGTGAGCGCTCTGTTGCAGTACGTGTCATCGACTCTCCTCGACATCAGGCGGCGACCGAAGCTCGCTCAGGCGATTACGTCGCAGAATGCAAACGTGATTGTCGTTACGAACGGTCTCCGGGACATCGTCTCGAAGGACTACCTGCAGCTTCTGATCGACGAGGAAACAGCGGCGAACAGTTTCTACCGCACGGTTGTGCGGGAGGGGCGTCCGCGTGAGCCGCTCGCTGCCGTGCTGTTGATGGATGTGCGTGATGAGCGAGCGCGGCAGCTCGGCAACCGGCGTGAGGCGCTCGACGCCTACGCCAAAGCGCTCGGTACGATCAGCGCCGGGCACCAGAAACTGTATCTGCGACGGAATACGCTTGGCGCGAAGGAGCTCGCGGCGGAACTGGCAGGACATGCGGAAACGCTCGACAAGCTGGCGAAGCGGATCGAGAAGGCGTTCTGAATAACCAACGGGGAATGCCATGCCGAAACTGAAGACCGACGATGCGCGCGAGCTCGCGCGCCACTTTCACGCTGTTGCAGTAGCGATCGGCGAATACCGGTTCAGCAGCTGGGACAAACTTTCCCGCACGACGCGGGCCGAGCTGGAATCGATGGAATGGACACTTCTCAACGATTCGTCGGATATGACGACGAGGGCGATCGTTCTCCAGGTCGAAGACATGAGCGACGCTCTGGAAGGAATCCGCAAGGCGGCGAAAAAGCTGTCGAAAGCCGCCGCCAGCATTCAAGGCGCAAAGAGCGCCATCAAGGTTGGAGCGAATGCGATTGCGCTCGCGGCCGCAATCGTCACCGGCAATGCAGGCGCGATA
>JALYOO010000422.1 GCA_030856845.1 Gemmatimonadota bacterium | reverse complement strand
CTAGCGCCTCGAAACGCCGCTTGTATTCCGCGGCCCGGATCGCCTCCTTGAACGGTGGCGCCGGAATCTCACAGATCGATGCCTGCTGGCTCAGCGTCCAGGCGTTATCGGCGCGGATCGCTGCCAGTGCAGCCCCGACTTTGGGGTTCTCGATTGGTATCGTCACCGTCTGCGCAGCAGCGTGAGTCGCACTGATGCAGGTCGCGCCGAGCAACATGGAGGAGTAGAGTTTTCTCATGTTTGTAAACTAGCAGAAGTGAGACGGTGGGCCATGCCGGCCATTGGCTTGTTTATCCTGACCGCCTGCGCAACGGGAGGCCGACCGGTGTCCGATGAAATCGACGCGATCATGCGCAGCTACGAAGGTGCTGTTCCCGGCGCGTCGTTGGTCGTGATCGGGAACGGCGTGCCTCTCGTGCGGCGCTCGTGGGGATTTTCGGACGTCGAGGCCCGCGTTGCCGCAACTCCGGAGACGAACTACCGGCTTGCATCTGTTACAAAGCAGTTCACGGCGGCGGCGGTTCTGCTTCTGCTGCAGGATGGCAAGCTCTCACTGAACGATTCCGCTTCCAAGTGGCTGCCGTCACTGCCGAAGGCGGCGGGAGCGGTCACCTTGCGACAGCTGCTCACGCATACCTCGGGGATCATCGATTACGAAGGCGTTGTTCCTGCGGGCACAACTACGCAGCTTCTCGACGCGGACGTGCTTCGTCTGATTGCGCCGCACGATTCCACCTACTTCAGGCCCGGCACGAGCTATCGTTACAGCAACAGCGCGTACGCACTTCTTGCTCTGGTCGTCGAGCATGCATCCGGAAAAAGCTTCGCAACATTCCTGCGGGAGCGGATCTTTCTCCCACTCGGCATGAACGCCTCGGTGGCGTACGAGGAGGGAGTGTCGGGCATTTCGCAGCGTGCGTTCGGGTACACGAAGAATGGAGAAGCGTGGACCCGAAAAGATCAAAGCCTGACCAGCGCCGTTCTCGGGGACGGCGGCATCTACTCGTCGGTCGACGACCTCGCCAAGTGGGACGCCGCTCTCTACGACTCCCGGTTGTTGAACGATGAGTCACGCCGCGTGGCGTTTGCTCCGCAGGTGCAGACCGACGAAGCAGACGTTCGCTACGGTTTCGGCTGGCGCATCACCGGTGAGACGCTATGGCATTCCGGCGAGACCTCCGGCTTCCGCAACGTGATCGTGCGTTATCCGGCTCGCCGGTTGACTGTAGTCATCCTCACCAATCGAGACGACCCCAGTCCCTATGCTACGGCATTGGAGATTTCGAAACTTTTTTTATGAGTATAGCGAATCAGGGTGCGCCCCCAACTTGCGCGTCGAGGGCTGAGTGAGAGTCTGTCCGGTTTTGCCCCGCCGACAGCGGGAATATCGCGATCCTTTCGCGATCGAGCACGACGCTGGTCTGATCGCCAACGCCAGATGAACCGTTGGCGGTACACGCCGCCTCGAGGGTTTCGCCTGCGGCGCTCAATATCAACGTCGTATGTGCGGGATGTATGCGAACTTCTGTCACCCGCGCCATGGTCCCGCCTTCCACGCCAACCAACACCGCCGCGGGAGTGAACACCGCGGCAGCCGGGCCGGCGGGAAGTGCGCCAGCCACCGGAAGATTGCCAAGGGGTGAAGAAAAATTCCCCGCGCCGTCGATGTGACCGTGGACTTCGTTGGCGATGTTGAGGAACCGCGCGACCTCGAGCGACACGGGCCGCGAGAATAGCTCCGCCGGCGATGCGACCTGCACAAGTTCTCCACCAATGATTACACCGATCCGGTCAGCGATTCCGACGGCATCGCCGAAGTCATGGGTGACTACGACCAATCCCGGGTCGTACTGCGAGTGAGCAGCAAGCAAAGCAGCTCGTATGTCCCTCTTCAGCGCGGGATCGAGCGCCGAGAATGGCTCATCCAGCAGCAGCAGAGCGGGTCTCGCGACGATGGCCCGCGCGAGCGCAACCCGATGCCGCTGGCCTCCGCTCAGCGTCTTCGGCATTCTATCTCCGAAGTCCCCCATCTGCATTGCGTCGAGTGCGGCACTCACACGCTCGCGTGTCTCGCCTGCCGGCGAACGCCGCACTCTCAGCGGAAAAGCGACGTTGTCGAATACGGCCAGATGCGGAAACAGTACCGGTGTCTGGTGCATGTACACCGCACCCCGTTTCTCCGGCGGCAGCGCCGTCACATTGCGTCCAGCGATCTTCAGCTCTCCAGAATCCGGTATCACGAATCCCGCGATCGCCCGCAACAGCGTAGACTTGCCCGCACCCGATGGACCGACCAGGACAAACCGCTCACCAGGCTCCACCTGCATCGTGACGCCTCGCAGGATGAGATCGCCCGAAAAACGAACCTCGATGCCCCGCATCTCCAGCGCGGAGTGAATCAGGGTACTACCACTCTGAGCCGACGAACCGCCAAGCCTGCCGCACCGAGCAGCGCCAACGGCGGAATGGTGAGGATGAGTCCGGCGGTTGCGGCAAGATTGTCCTGGCCAGCACTCACGTATGACATCAGCTCGAGTGGCAACGTATTGACCAAGCCTTGCCCGATGAGAAGCGTCGACGGGACCTGTGCCCACGAAACGAGAAAGCCCAGGGCGAACGCTTCGACGAGCGGGCGGTGCAAAAGTGGCAACATCACGCGCAATATCACATCGCGAGCACTCGCGCCGAGTGAACGCGCCTCATCTTCCACCCGCCAGTCAAATACGGCGAAAATGCCAGTGAAGAAAAGAGTCGTGTAGCCCAGCGCAGGAACGATGTGGGCGAACAGAACCCCCGCGAATCGTCCGCCAAAACCCAGTCGCAACAGCGAGTACTGAAGCCCGATGGACAGTGCCAGGGGCGGCACGACCACCGGCAGAAAGGCGAGCGCGACGCCGATACGCCTCCGCGAGCCGTCGAGCCGTGCGATCTCTCGCCCGGCAAAGAGGCCGCCAATCGAGGAAATCACGCCGGTCCCGACCGCGAGTGCGACGCTCATCCAGAGGGAACCAGCCATTTTTGTACCGCCGCGTCCCAGCAGATCCCAGTTCGCGCCGGTCCATTGTCTCGGAAGCAGACCGGGATAGAACCACTCCGAGCCAAGGGACAATGCAACGAGGAAAGCCAGTGGCAGCAGCGTTGCAGCCACGACCACTACCGCCAACCCCACGCGCGGCAGCGAGCGCGAAGCGTTCACTCTCAGGCCTTCGCCTTGTGGGCGGCCCACTCATGCGCCGCGACTCCGCAAAGGCTCACCGCCATTCCGAGCAGCACCAGAGCAAACGCTTCAGGCCTCACGCTGAGCGCGGAATCCGTAAAACGCTCCATCGTGAGTAATGGCAACGCGAGCGGAGAGCTGGGTGCCAGCAGGGCGGCAGCCTCGAAGTTTCCCGCCACGAACGCGAATACCGCGGTCATCGATGGCAGAAGGCCGCGCCACAGATTCGGCAGAACCGCGACTTGGAAAGTCTGAAGCGCCCCTGCGCCTAGGCTCCTGGCCGTCTCCTCCATAGCTGCGCCGGCCCTGGCGATCACCGAGAACGCGATGAGCGCAAGAAAAGGAAATTCTTTCCATGTCAGCGACAGTATGAGCCCGACACCGTAACGGTCGTGAGTCAACGCCGGCATATCTGCCGGGGACACCTGAAGATTTGCGGCGAATGCCAGCCGCGCCAGCAGTCCGCTCTGGCTCAGTACCAACAGCCCGCACAACGCAGCGACAACGTGCGGAACTGCGAGCGGCAGCACCGCAACCACCCTGGCGAACCGGTCAACACCGCGTTCGGCTCGGAATACTGCAGCGGCGGTCATCGCGAGAATCGTCGCGGCCAGCGTTGACGCGAGCGCTATCCACAGCGTCCATAGAAGTCCTCGCCAGGTAGCGCTGTTGGCGAGCACTGCCATTATGTGACGCAATGAAATGCCGTCTGCGCCAGGTCCAACCACACCGAGAGCGCCCAGCACCGAGTATGCGATACCCACAACGACCGGCGCGGCGACGAGTGCTGCCGCCAGTAGCCCCAGGCCCGATCGGCTACCTCGATGCCTTCCCATTTCACTGGCCAGTGCGGACATCCCCCCGGCTCGCACGACTTTCAGCCAGCCGCCGTACTTTTCACTTCGTGTTCGCGCGTATCCGCGCTTTCCAGTCTCTCGCGATGCGCTCGGTGTACTCCGGGGCGACTTCAGGCACTTCATAACGCCTCAATGTGTCCCGCGGAACTCCACGCGGATCGGCGTCGATTGCGCCGAATCTGCGCGCCGCTTCCGGTGGGAGCTTTCGAACATCGAGAACCGTTCCATCAGCCCACACCTCCGGTCGCAGCTTCTCGAGCTGCGCCTCCGCCGAGAGCAGGAAGTTCGCAACTACCATCGCACCCGCGGGGTTCGGCGAGTTATATGGTATCCCAACGAAATGAGTATTGGCGATGCTGCCGTCGCGCAGCACAAGGGCGCGGGACGTAGCCGGCAGCACTCCCTGCCGAACCTTGGTGATGACTTCGTTTTCGTTGTACGACATCGTGAAGTCCACCTCCCCGTTGGCGAACAACCGGTGCAGATCGGCGACTCCCGCGGGGTAGGTCGCTCCTCGTCTCCAGAAATATGGATGCACCTCCTCGAGCCACGCCCAGAGCCGGCGGCTTCCCCTGTCGTAAGCCTTCTTACTGAACCCTCCCTGAAAGCTCTGAGCGCCTCCGTTCTCGGCATACAGAACAGACTTGAGGAACGTCGTTCCCGTGAACTGCTGATCGTGCGTGAATCGGCCTGGATTGTCGCGAATCCAGTCACGAAGTCCGGCAACGGTGCGCGGCGGGGCCGGCAGGCGCACCGAATCGTAGATGAGCGTGAACTGAACACGACCCCATGGCGACTCGAAACCGTTCGTCGGCTGCTCGAAGTCGCGCATGATGATGGTTGAAAGACTGTCCACATATTTCGCAGCGGGAAGACGATGAGCCCACGGTCCGTAGAGCAGGCTTTCCTTTCGCAGATTGTTGAAAGTCTCCCCGTTCAACCACACGAGATCTGCCGACCCACGCGCACGCGCCTCTCGCTCAACAACGAGTTGATTGACTATTGCGGGACCCTGCCCATCGATCGTGCGGAGTGTGATTCCGTAATGGCGCAGCAGTCTCGGAGCGACCCATCGGTCTACGTAGGCATTGATCGACGGATCACCGCGCCACATCCGCCATTGCACCGTTGTCCCCTGGGCATGGGCGACAACGCTGTCCCACGGAAGGGCTTCGGAAATGCTGCGCGGAGATGGCTCGCCGGCACACGCCCACGTAAGCGAGGCCATTGCAATTGCCAGAGGTCGAAAGACCAGCCAGAGGAATTGCCGCTCCTCCGCCCGTCTCAGAACGTGTACCGCGCCGAGAACTGAAGCTGTCTGGAAGGGCCGGCATTGCGGAAAACCACGGAATCACCCGGCCGGCCGACCTGGGTACGCGGACCGCCACCAGGAATTCCGTTTGAGAAGCCGGACACCACGAGCGTGTTAAAGAGATTGAAAATATCGGCTCGGAGATTGAGGTCACCGGCCCCGATCGGCACTCCGTATTCCGCACTCACCGCCACTTGCGTCGAGCTCGGCAGTCGCTCGTCGTTCCGAGCAACGCCGGGAAAACGGTCGTAGTTGCCGACGAATCCATTGCCGAAGATGTCACCCGAGCCGTCCAGATCACGAAAGAACGCAATGCGATTGACGGGTGTGCCCGTCTGGAAATCAGCGATGCCGCTGACACGCAGGCGCGGCGCTGCCTCGTGCGTTCCCCTCAGCGACACCTTGTGCCGGCGGTCGTTGATCGCGTCCGCCCATTCAGCGGCAAAGTCGTTTGCGTACGACGCGTTGAAGTTGATGTCTTCGGTATTGTTGCGCGCGCGCGACCACACCCACGTCGCTTCAAGGCCCGTTCCCGCGCTGATGCGACGCCGGATGTTCGTATAGAGTCCCGCGTAATTGCTCTCCCCACCCGATTCAGTCGTGGTAAGACGACGAAACGAACCGGTGGCGGGCGTAACCGGACGGAAAGCATCGCCGTCTTCGGGTGCCCGGTTCACTGAGTCGGCTGCCATTCGGGTTCGAACGATCGCATTCAGGTCGAACGAACGCGGCAGGTTCTTTGTCACAATGGCCACGGCATCCACCGACAGTCCCCACGACGCGCCGATGATGCGCTGATACCCGAGCGAGAGCTGACGGCTCTCCGGCTGCTCGAGCCCAAGCGCGAATGTCTCTCGAACTTCGCGCGGCGGAAACATCCCTTGAAGCGCTCCGAGCTGGCTCGCGGTGGGACCCTCACCAAAAAGCGGCGGAGGAAACTGGCCGCCCCTCAGCGTCACCACGGCGTTTCCGCGCGGGCCGAACTGCACCGCATCCGAATACACCGCGTACGGAAACTTTCCAGTGTAGATCCCCAGCCCTCCTCGAACGACGTTAGCTGGATTCGCGTACCAGTTGAAGCTCACACGCGGCTGAAAATTGTCGAGATCGGAAGTGCTCGCTCCACGAGAGGTGATGTCGTCGTAGTCCCATCGCAATCCGAGGTTCGCCGTGAAGGACGGTGTCACTCTCCAGACATCCTCGATGAATCCCGCGTACAGCGTCTGTGTGAGATTCACCTGCTGCGGATTTGCGTCGATCGTGTAACTCACCACTCTCACATCTGGCGGCACGTCACGAATCGAGACAAACCGGCCGGATGGCGTGATGTTTCTGTCGTTGATCACTGCATACGCGCCGCGCGGATTCGTGCCCGACGCATCGAGGCGAAAACGGCTCGCCGCGATATCGGCTCCAATCCGCAACGAGTGCGCGTCTCCCACTCGCGCTTCGAACACATCGCGAAGCTGCATTTGGGTCTCACGCTCGTCGAACACGAAGTTGCTCGATCCAACCACCGCCTGCACCGTCAGAGAATCGGGTGCGAGGATGGTTACCTGCGGCGTCGAGAAGCTGCTCCGCGAGGGTGGAAAGAACCAGTGAAAAGTGCCTAGCTGGGCCGAGAGGGAATTGCTCGCGCTGCCGCCTCGCAATGCGCTCGCATGAGTCAACGATGTGATCGACCCTCTCCGCCGTGTCGTTATGTCCGCTTCCGGCACGATCGTGCCGCCTCCCCGCCCCTCACGGCTGACGTCGCTTAGAGCGAATCGAAGCGTTGTTGTCTGAGAGGAGGACCACCCGTGATCAACACGCCCGAAGCCCTTCACAGTCTCTCTGAGCTCGGTACCCAGGAACATGGTCTGTGCGGTCGATCCGATCCTGTCCTCCGACTCGTTCGAATACTCGGCGGTGGCGAACAGGAAGGTTTGCGCGCGCACGACGGGGCCTCCAACTGTGACGCCCACCTGCGTACGCCGAAAACCATCCGGATCTATGCCCGCGGGCGCGAACCTTGGTTTGGCGTCGATCGGAATTCCCGGCCGGTTGTATCCGAATATCTCGCCGCTCCATCGTTCCGTGCCTGCCCGGCTTTCGACATTCACGACACCGTTGGAGCTGCGGCCCCATTCACTCGAGTAACTGTTCGCGAGCACTGCCAGCCGCCGCATGCCCGCGAGGGGAAATTCCACACGCGGCCCGCCGAGGAATCCTTCGTTGTTGTCCAGCCCGTCGACGTTGTATTGGGTGTAGAGCGAGTTGGCTCCGTTGATCGTCAGCAGTGGCGCATCACCGAAGAAACCGGTTGCCTGGGCGACACCGGGAATCGTGAACGCCAGAGCAATCGGATTGCGCGCATCGGAGGGAAGGCTCTGCAGCTCCGCTCGATCGACCGCACCTCCCGTGACTGCATCCCGGGTATTGAGCAGTTCACGCTCTGGAGACGCAATCACTGTCACCGCATCCAGTGCGAAAACGGGAGAGAGAACAGCCGTCACCTCTCGTGTTCCACCAGCGGCAAGGCGTGATAGCCGGATGCTGACAGGTTGAAAGCCGGCAGCGGCAAAGGTAAGGATTCCCTCGGTCGAGTTCGGAATGCGAATACTGAATCGGCCAGACTCATCGGTCGCGGTCTCCCCCATCAGCTCACTGTTCGGTGGACGGCGCAGGGCGAATGCAACCGTTGCCGAACCGACGGGTGCGCCTGTCGTTGATCTGACGGCGCCAGTGACCACCGCACTATCCTGTGCCGCAATCGCACCAGGAAGCATTAAACCCGCAAACGCGATCGCTCCGCAAACGATCGCGCTGCGATACGTGCTGTCCGCAGTCGGCGTCGAGGAAGGCAGCATCCCGAGGTTGCGCGATGCCCATACCACTCGCTGGATAATGGTGACACCGACCAGCGCGGCCATGACCGACATGAGTACCGCGATGTGACCCGGAACAAGCAGCCAGATCACGTACGCTATTATCGTCTCGCTACCGCCGATAAGACCCTGCGGCATGGTGACGGTTGTCTGCTCACCCCGCGCCTCTGCTCCGCGCCCTCTCCTCTCGAGTATCGCCGACAGATACATCCACGACGCCGCGTTCAGGTAGTAAGAGCCGAGCAGCGCGATCAGCGTCAGGTATGCGATGTCGTCGCGCGGCATTCCAAGTACGATCGCCGCGGGCACAGCGGCGTACACGATGAAGTCGAAGAGAATGTCGAGGTAGCCGCCGAAGTCGGTCTGGCGTCCGTGAACTCTTGCGAGCGATCCGTCGAGTCCGTCGAGGATCCGATTGAGCAGCCATAGCCCCAATGCAATCAGATACACCTGACGAAACGCTGCCAGCACCGATAGCAAACCCGCCGCGAGAGAGAGCAGTGAGCAGGCATTCGGACTGACGCGCTCACCCAGCGCACGCGCGACACCATCGAGCGCGCGATCCTTCAACGTCCTCAGAATCGGGTCAAGCATTAGCTGAAATTGCTGAGATGATGTTACCGACGGCGTTCTATTGAACGCCCCGCCACAGAAAACGGTTTCGCACCGATTATTGCCTTAAGAGAACTGTTAGCGCACTTGCGGCGTTAATTATCATGAATGTTCGATCATCAGGAATTCCTGGAAGGAGCAACAAATGAACCGACGACCCTCGCTGACCCTCGCGATCGCTTTGCTAACGGTAACTCTTGCGCTGGGCGATACCGGCGAGGCGCGCGGGCAGCTTCCCGCAGGGGCCTCCCCTGCGACACTGGGATTACAGGTGGCAACCTTCGGCGGCGGATGCTTCTGGTGCATGGAGCCCCCGTTCGACAAGCTCGCCGGCGTGGTATCCACGACTTCAGGCTACATCGGAGGAAGCGTCGCGAATCCTACTTATGAACAGGTGTCGGACGGCGGCACCGGTCACGCCGAGGTCGTTCAGGTGGCGTACGATCCCGCCAAAATCAGCTACGCGAAGCTCCTCGAGGTTTTCTGGCGCAACATCGACCCACTGACGCCCAACCGCCAGTTCTGTGATGCGGGATCGCAATACCGGTCGGCGATTTTCTATCATGGCGACGATCAGCGACGTGCCGCCGAGGCCTCGAAGAGCGCACTCGATCAGTCCCGCCGTTTCAGGCAGCCGATTGTGACCCAGATCGCATCGGCATCCACTTTCTATCCCGCCGAGGAATACCACCAGAACTACTATAGGAAGAACCCCATTCGATACAAGTTCTACCGAAGCAGGTGCGGCAGAGATAAACGGCTCGAGGAGGTGTGGGGAAAGAAGAGCTGATGACGGAGATCTTGATTGAATGCCTGTGTCATCCGCGGTTCTGAACGCACCGGTCAGCCACGGATGAAACGCTGGCTCATAGGCGCCGTGACCGCGCTGGCGTTTATCCTGGCGCTGTTCGCGCTCGGCCGCGTCGCTGCGGAACCACTTCGGAATTTCGCGTCGTGGGTAGACGGTCTGGGCCCGCTCGCCCCCGTCGTGTTCGTCGCTGGGTACGTCGTCGCGACTGTCGCGTTCGTTCCCGGCTCGATCCTGACCCTCGCGGCGGGAGCGATATTCGGCCTGGCAAGAGGCGCGGCGTACGTGTTCGTTGGTGCGACTCTCGGAGCGACCGCCGCGTTCCTCGTCGCCCGCTATATCGCCCGGCCAGTTGTGGAGCGAAGGCTTGTCGGCAATGAGCGCTTTCAGCGTATCGACCGAATCATCGAAAAAGAGGGTGGCAAGATGGTCGTGTTGATGCGCCTCTCTCCGCTCCTGCCGTTCAATGTGCTGAACTACGCGCTCGGGATCTCGAAGGTTGGATTCCTTCCCTATGT
>JALYOO010000415.1 GCA_030856845.1 Gemmatimonadota bacterium | reverse complement strand
CCGTTCCCGCAGGTACACGAATCAGCGGCGCCGGAACCAAGGGAGCGGCGTTCCCGGATCTGAACACATACGCTGGCACTCCAGGCGCGCCTCGGCCTTCCGGGTACCAGCGCCCAGCGACGGCCTCGAGCTCCAGACTCAGGACTCCGTTGACGAGATATCCCGACGGAACGCGATTGTCGTTCGCCTGAGCCACCCTGACCGGTGCTTTTTTCCTGCCGGGCGACAGGTGAAAGGAGCCGTCGGCGCCGGCCGCATCCCTTCCCGGTGCAGGCCGGGGAACTTCGTGTCTCTCGCCGGCTCTGATGATCGGGATGGATGCGAAACCCAGGTTGATCGCGATCGCCGCCAGGACGCTGTTAGCGGGGAGGAACCTTCGCATTACAATCCCCCCTTCTCCGTCCGCAGCAGCTCCGCCTTCCACACCATCGACTTGTAAATCCGGGTACGTCCGCTCGGATGATCGTAGAAGATCATCTCCTCGATCGGCCCCGGTTCCATCTTTCTGTATTCGGACAGTCTCAGAGCGGCGCGAGCGAACCCATCGGGCTCACGTGCGACATTCAGGCCGAACATGTCGGCTTCCGCCTCGTTCGTCCTCGTGATGCTGTTAGTGACGGGTGTGAGCACGAAAAAAAAGATGGTCAGGAGCAGGGAGACGAGCGGCAGACCCGCGGGATCGGTGATATCGCGAATACCCCACGAAGATCCCCATCGGCGATTGGCCCAGTTGAAACCCCGCTGGATGAACGCGAACGCCGATATCACGATCATCAGCGTATAGGCCAGGAACTCGTAGATGTGGTTGAGGATGTAGTGACCCATCTCGTGTCCCGTCACCGCCTTGATCTCGGGCAGTGATGTGCGATTCAGCAGGTTGTCGTTGAGCGTAATCCGCTCGGTTCCGAAGATTCCGGAAACGTTGGCGCTCACCCGCTTCGACTGCCGCGATGCGTCTACCACGAACACGTCGCTCACCGAGATATCGTTGGACCGGGCCATTGCGAGTATGGGCTCCTTTACCTTCGGATCTTCTATCCGCGTCACCTTGTTGAACAGCGGAACGATGTAAATAGGTCCGACAAGCACTCCAATGACGAGGAAAACCATGGCCACCAGCGATCCCCACACGGGCCAGCTCCTGGGCAGGCTGCGTACGGTCGCGTAAAGCCCGGAGATCGCGATACCCCCGAGTACGAGGGCAATGCCGAGTCCTTTCAGGTCATCAGTCAGCCACTCACCGAACGTCTGATTGGAGAGACCGTACTGGTGCTCGCGAAAGAAATCCGTGTAGAGTGTCCACGGCAGTGTCACAACTGCGACGAGAAGGGTAAAGAGCACGAAATACACAAACACGTGGACTCCCCGGAAACTCGTCACTCGCTCAGCGCGTTCTCTCATCCGGCGGGAAAGCCCCGACCGCAGCACGAACAACATGACTGCGACGGTAATGAGGAAATTCCAGACGTAGATCCAGTATCCGCCCTCGAAGTACGCGTCGGATTTTGCTCTTGCCGCCGCGCGGAGCGTCGCCAGGTAGGCATTCGTGGCGGCGACGGGATCGAATACCGCGCTCTGGGATGCCGGCGAAACAATCGGCGCAGAAACGTCAGGGGGTTGGGCGGAACCGGGGGAGGCGAGGGCCGCAATCAGCAGCAACGCCATCAAACATCGTGGCAGCAATGAGCTCCTCCTGTCGTAAATGACGGGTTTGTCGGACCACCAGAACTGAGGCTGAACGAAGCGGCGCGGTTGTCTTCGTGTAGAATTGAGCCGGCCCAATTCGATCCGCCCCTTAAGTAGCATAACGCTAATAAACGGCTCCTTACACTCGAACGATATGGTGGACCCATATGGAATACACGCGACTCGGCAGATCCGGGCTCACGGTTTCGCGTATCTGCCTCGGTTGCATGAGCTACGGGAGCTCGAAGTGGAGACCATGGGTGCTCGACGAAGCGGATTCTCTTCCATTCTTCCGGAAGGCACTCGACATCGGCATCAACTTTTTCGACACCGCGGACATGTACTCGCTGGGAGCGAGCGAGGAGATCACCGGCCGGGCACTGCGGGACATGGCGAAGATGGAAGAAATCGTCCTCGCTACGAAAGTGAACTTTCCGATGGGAGAGGGGCCGAACATGGGGGGGCTGTCGCGCAAGCACATCGTGCAGGCCTGCGAGGCGAGCCTTCGGCGACTCGGAGTGGATACGATCGACCTCTACCAGATTCATCGTTTCGATTCCGCCGTCCCGATCGAAGAAACACTCAGTGCGCTTGACCATCTTATTCGCCAGGGGAAAGTGCGGTACGTCGGCGCCAGCTCCGGCTATGCCTGGCAAATGAGCAAGGCGTTGAGCACATCGGAGCGAAATGGCTGGGCGCGGTTCGTGTCCATGCAGAACCACTACAACCTCGTGTACCGCGAAGAAGAGCGGGAGATGATTCCACTCTGCACCGATGAAGGCGTCGGCGTAATTCCGTGGTCGCCGCTGGCTCGAGGCCGCCTTGCCAGGAAGACACCCTCGGCGCTTGAGGGTACGACCCGGGCTGACAATGATCAGTATGCGGTGGACCTATATGATTCGCCGAGCGACCTGGAAGTAGTGTTAGCGGTGAGACAAGTCGCCGCCGAAATCGAGAGCGGGCCGGCTGAAGTCGCCCTCAGCTGGCTTTTGTCGAAGCCGGCGGTAGCGGCTCCAATAATCGGCGCCACCAGGCTCGAGCATCTCGAGAGCGCCGCCAGGGCTCTCGATGTTAAGTTGACGCCCGAACAGATCGCGCGCGTCGAGGCACCGTACCGCCCGCACAGCGTGAAAGGGCATTGAGGCAACCACCGTGATCCTGATCGTCGGAGCAACAGGAAGACTCGGCGGCCACGCCGCCCGTCAGCTTCTGGAGAAGGGTCATGCCGTACGGGCGATGACCCGCGACCCTGCGCGGGCGAGAGATCTCGAGACTGCGGGAGCCGAGGTGGTTCAGGGCGACCTGCGCGACACGGAATCGCTTCGCCATGCGACGCGAGGAGCACGGGCGGTGATCTCCTCTTCGCATTCAATGCTCGGCGCCGGACGCAGCTCGAGCGCGCGCGTGGATGACGAGGGGCAGCGCGCGCTCATTGCTGCGTCAAAGGAAGCTGGTGTCGCCCATTTTGTTTTCACGTCGGTTCTCGGAGCTTCGTCCGATCACCCGGTCGATTTCTGGAGAACCAAGGAGCGTATCGAGCGCCATCTGGAATCGAGTGGGCTGCGGCACACGATCGTGCGGCCGTCGGCATTCATGGAGATATACGCCTACGATCTCATTGGAAAGCCTGTCACGACGGGCAAGCGCGTAATGCTGCTAGGGCCAGGCACGAACCCGAGGAACTACGTCGCGGCAGCCGATGTAGCGAGACTGGTAGTGCTTGCCATCGAGGACGTGCGACTTCGGGGCAGGACGGTAGAGATAGGCGGGCCGGAGAATCTCTCGGCTCATCAGGTGGTCGAGACATTCGAGCGCGTGACGGGGAAAAAAGCCAAAGTCAGTCACGTTCCGCTGCCCATGGTGCGTCTGATTTCAGGAATGATGGGCACTTTCCATCCGGGGGTCGGTCGTATCCTGAAAGCGGCCATCGTTGGCGAAACGACTGACCAGACCTTCGAGCTCGCTTCGTTGCTCGCAGAATTCCCGATCGAGCTGACACCGCTGGAGGACTGGGTCCGCGCGAGGGTCGGAGGCTGAAGTCGCGCCGGGTTGCAATAGCCGTTGATCGACTCAAGTGCACGCTGGCGGCAGCGTGTTCGCTACAGTATCGTGCAGCTCTGGCCAACCGGGAAGACTAGAAAGTGGTGGAGCTACTCGAACGTCTGAAGGCTGGCCTCAGCGAGCGCTACGATGTGGAGCGCGAGCTCGGCAAGGGCGGTATGGCAACCGTTTTCCTTGCGCGCGACGTAAAGCACGAACGCCGTGTTGCCGTGAAGGTGCTTCACGATGATCTTGCCGCGGCACTTGGTGCGGAGCGATTCCGGCGCGAGATCCAGATTGCGACGAGTCTCACACATCCGCACATCCTCACGCTTTACGATTCGGGGGAGGCAGAGGGGCTTCTCTATTATGTGATGCCCTTCATTGAAGGCGAATCATTACGTCACCGAATCGATCGCGAAAAACAGCTTCCAATCGACCATGCGCTGAAGATCACGTGTGAGGTTGCGAGCGCGCTCGACTACGCTCATCGCAAGGGTGTCATTCATCGCGACATAAAGCCCGAGAACATACTGATCGAAGAAGGCCACGCCATCGTCGCCGATTTCGGAATCGCGCGGGCTGTCAGCAGCATGAGCACCGGCGCAGGTGCGCTGACCCAGACAGGGATGTCGCTTGGCACTCCAACTTACATGAGTCCGGAGCAGTCCTTCGCCGAGAAGGAGATCGATGGGCGAAGTGACATGTACAGCCTCGCCTGCGTGCTTTACGAGATGCTCGTTGGCCAGCCCCCGTTTACCGGTCCCAACGCTCAGGCAGTAATGGCGCGCCACTCGATGGCTGAAGTTCCGTCGATGCAGATCGTGCGAAACACGATCCCCGACGAAGTTGAGGACGTGGTTCTCAAGGCGCTGGCGAAGTTGCCCTCCGATCGCTTTGCCTCGGTCGCGGAGTTCTCTGAAGAGCTGCAGGAATGCGTCATCGACTATCACACAACGACGCGTCGCATCGATCGCCGTGTAACCGCGGAACGGCGGTCAGTTCCTCGCAAAACGGCAGATCGCCGGGGTGCGACGAGTGCCGTTCCGCCTCCCGCGCGCTGGCGCAAGCCGGCTATCATCGTCGCTGGGCTCGTCGTTCTCGTTGCGAGCGCCGCCGCTGCGTGGCAAGTCTGGGGAGGATCGCCGTCGGCGGCTGGGGATGTAGTGGGTGGTTTGAATCCGACGAGGGTTGCTGTTCTTTACTTCGATGACGTGAGCGGCGGGGGCCAGCTCACTCACATCGCCGACGGTCTTACAGAGAGTCTGATAGAACAACTTTCGCAGGTCCAGGCGCTCGATGTCGTCTCCAAGGGCGGAGTGTCCAAGTTCCGCGGTTCCGACGCGGGGGCAGACAGCGTTGCGCGCGATCTGAAGGCAGGGACCCTCGTCTTCGGAACTGTTGCGCAGCAGGGCAATGCGCTGAACGTGTCGGTGCGCTTCGTGGACGGGAACAGCGGTGCCGACATAGAGAGGAAGTCCTTCAGCCAGTCAACTTCCAACGTCCTGGCAGTGCGAGACAGTCTGGCAGTGGAGGTCGCGAATTTTCTGCGGGCTCGTGTAGGCGAAGAGGTGAGGCTGCGTGAAACGAGGTCCGGCACGTCGAACGTGGTCGCCTGGACGATGCTGCAACGTGCGGAAAAACTGCGAAAGGACGGCGAGCGGCAGGCGAAATCGGGCGATACTCTGGCAAGTGCGAAGAGCTTTGCGGACGCCGACGCTCAACTCGCACAATCGGAGAAGCTCGATCCAACGTGGGTCGATCCGATTGCCGGTCGCGCCCGGATTGCACTCGCCAGAACGATCGCGTCCTCGGGACCCATCGACGCAAAGCCGTGGATTGCGGAGGGAATCGCATTCTCGGATCGCGCGCTCTCCCGCGATCCGAGGAACGCCGGCGCATTGACGGCGCGCGGAATAATCACCTACAGACAGTGGGCGCTGTCTCTTTTCACTACCCAACGCGACGGTGCCGAGCTGCTCGACAAATCGGAACGGGACCTGAAAGCCGCGACGGCCATTCAGCCATCAAATGCAGAGGCATGGAGCCAGCTGAGCCAGATCTACAATCAGAAAGATGACCTCATCGGCGCGAAGCTGGCGGCGAGCAAGGCTTTCGAAGAGGATGCATACCTCAGCGGTACCGACCGGGTCCTCTGGCGTCTCTACGCAACCTCATATGATCTCGAGCACTTTGCCGATGCCGTCAAGTGGTGCGACGAAGGGGGACGCCGTTTCCCGTCGAACATCAGCTTCGTCCGGTGTCGCCTCTGGTTATTCACAACGAGCGCGAGGCCCCCAAACGTCATCGAGGCCTGGCAGGACTTCGACAAGCTCAAGTCTCTCGCCCCAGCCAAGACGTGGGATTTTCAGCAGCGGGAAGCAAAGATTCTGGTTGCCGCGGCGTTGGCCAGAGCTGGTCAGCAGGACAGCGCAAGAAAGCTGCTGTTGAGCGCGCGTGCTGACACACAGACCGATCCGGAAGGAAATCTGCTCACGTTCGAGGCATTCGTTCGGACGCTTTTCAAGACGCCAGTGGACAACGACGAAGCCTTCAGTCTGCTTCGCCGCTACCTCTCCGCCAATCCCGGACATCGAAAGGGATTTGCTGGAAGCCAGTCTTGGTGGTGGAAAACGCTGAAACAAGACCCTAGATTCTCCGACCTGACTGGGGGGGGCTAAGCGGCCCAGGCAATCCTTTTGGAAGCGGAACGCCGAAATCCTTTGGTTGACCACCTCTATTGCGAGGCAAGATGTCATTCAGCCCGATAGGCATTTTCGCACTGATCACATCAGTCGTTGCGGCTTGTGCGCCCGATTCGCGAACGGTCCCGACCGACCCGGACCCAGCCGTTCGCGCCGTGGTGGCCGCCTCGAGCACCTGCAGCAATCAGCTCGGCAACCAGATAGCAGCTGAACAGCGAGCACTGTTTTCAGGAGCCACGCTCAAGACGGCGCAGAGTTTGTGGCAGCCGGTGACTCGCGGGTGCAAGAACGCGATTGACCAGGCGAGAGAAGACATGCTGGCCTACGTCCGCTTTACGATCACCTCTGCCAGAGGTGGTAATGTACTCGGCGCAACGCCAGCACAATCCGTCGTGCAGCATTGGAATCTGGTCTATCAGTACGTTGGCTACGCCGAGCCCGGACTTCCGGCGATGGTGCTGAGCGACAGCGGTTCAGCGAGGGTTATCCTGAAGAGCGAGGCTGTGGCGTCCGGAACCGAATTCGGGATTCAGGGCAGAGCCGCGATGACCTTCTATGCTCAGGCCGCAACGGCGGACCAGAGAGGTCATCTCTTCACGATCCGGCCCGCTATCGCGGGATGTCTGAGCACGAATCTCGTCGAGGCCGGGCCGTGTTATGAAATCGCGGCCAGTCCAGCCCTGTCTGCCGCGATGAATCCGGTGGCGAAAGTGGGGGTTTGCCAGCTTCACAATCTCTCCTACGGCAATTCTCCAGCTCTAGGGCATCAGGAGAGCTCAGCAGTCCCGGCAACCGTACTCGCAGGTCCCACCGTCTATCCATCGGCTGCGTTCTGTGATTCGCCGGCAGAGCTCACTCCGCCGCAATTCGGGTTCTCTGGATTACTTCGGCGATTTGTCTCTGCGACGGCTCAGATTTTTGTTGTTCAGCCCGCGTATGCCGCTCACGGCGGACTTGGGGGCGTCACCGAGGGTCTCAGCCCGTTCGGCGCTGTCGATCTGCGGGTCTTCGAGGCCCGCTTTGCAGACGTCGCCATTGGAACGTCGCCGCAGGAAGGCTTGATCCCGTCGCCCGATATCGGAAGTTGGACCAAGGTCGAGGTGGCGTCACCGGGGTCCATTCTGGTGCAGCAGTCCCTCGGCAATCTGACCACCAAGCCGGTCGTGCTGAGTCAGGGCGGTGGTAACTGTGGCCCCGCATGCGGAGGTCTCGATCTCTGGGGAACGATCAACAGCAGTGCAAGTGGAGTTGAGGCTACCACAGGGCGATATGAGGTCACCTGGAGGTCACTCCAGAACGGCCCGACTCTCAAGTCTGCCCCCTTCGTCCTGCGGGACAACGCTGGTCGGGAAATCGCCCGGCTCGTCTACGTCCAGAAATCGAGCAAAAATCTCCTCATTTTCAATGGAGATACACTCCAGACAACTGACGGTGGCGGCAGCCCCGTCCAATTAGGGTGGGTGCGGAACGTTGCTCAGACATTCACGATCACAGTCGACCTCGACACGCAGAAAACCTGGTTGAAAGTAGACAACACCAGTTTCACCGCCACGGAGGGAAAACCGTTTGTTGATATCGCCGCGGCCAACCTGTCTTCGATTCGCGCGGAGTTTGTTGGTATCGATTCCGGTACAATGGGCTGGGACGATATCCGCGTGGTACGCCTCGCGAACGGGAATTAGGGGTTACTCGGCGGAGGAAAGGGGCGCGCAAGCGCCCCTTTTCCTTTGCTGAGACTATAGTCCACCAGCTACCGGATTATCGGCACGGGTTCGCCTAATCGGATCGAATGCAACGCTACATAGCGCTCCTTAGTGGAATCCCCGTAGGCAGCAAAGGTGTGAGTGCTGACAAACTCCGCCTGCTGCTCGACAGGCTCAATCTGTTCGACGTGGAAGTATTGCCGGGAACCGGCAACGTGGCCTTCAGAATCGCCGTCGGGAAACTTGCACCGCTTGAAGCGCAGATCTCGCGTCACCTGATGAGGGCGCTTCGCTACGACATCGCCGCCTTCATACGCACGCCCGCAGAACTGAGCGCGATTGTGGAGCGTGACCCTTTTCCGCCCAATGATGCCTACAGCGGAGAGGTCGCGGTGTTCATCGTATTTCTTGCCGATCATGCCGATGACCGGCTCAAACGGCAGCTTCGCGGCTTTCGAACCGAGGCTGACGACTTCCGCGTGGTGGGTCGCGAGATCTACTGGTTGCGCCGGCTCGCAATGCCTTCGAAGGTCACAGGCCCGGTGCTCCAGAGGCTCCTTGGAAGACCCGCGACTCTGAGAAGTCTCGAGTCTGTGCAGAAGCTGGCTGAAGAGGGATGACTGGCCACTGAGCAATTTGCGCCGCAGACGCGCGGCCTCCGGGAGGAGTTAGAGTCAATGACCAGCCAGCACTATTTCCCTGTACGCGGTGCTCCATCAGGCGGATCGAAGTGATCGAAGGGGTAATCGCGGTAGAGCAGCGACAGAGCCTGCACTAGCGAGCGGCCATCCTCGGTCACCCGGCGTGCGGCCACCAGGTGGGAGCGATAGTAGCTGCCGCGCTTGCTCGAGAGATCGTCGTAGCGGACACCCCTGCCACTCGATGATGAATGCAGAATCCGGTTGTTGCCGACATACAGCGCAACGTGACTGATCACTCCAGTCTTTCCGCGGAACAGCATCAGATCTCCTTCCCTGAGAGAAGCGAGCTGAGCCCGCATGCCCTTGCCGGCGTGCGCCATCTGTCGCGACGTGCGCGGCAGCTGGACACCATGCTCGCGATACACATACTGCACGAAACCGGAGCAGTCGAAACCGCGTGGAGTGCTGCCGCCCCAGACGTAGGGGACGCCTATGTACTCGTCTCCGGTGGCAACTGCGCGGCGCGCAGTCCGCGACGCTGACCGGCTGGAAAGAACTGCTCCGGCGGCGGAAGCCGCGCCCTCGGCGCTGCGCCCTCTCCCTGTGCTGGTGCCGGGAGAGCGAGACCTCCGGCTCTCAGTTGCATCCAGAATCATCCGGCCGATATGGACGGCGCGTTCGATGTCTCCCAGCGAGATGGAAGACGCGTTGATCTGCGCGTGCAGCAATGTCGGTTGTGCGACGAGGAATGCTATCGCACAACGGTAGAGTGTGTGATACCGCATCGTGTGAGCCCCAGGGGTGTGCGGGTTATGGCATTCCGCGAGCCGCGCGCTGGCTGTCGGCTCAACTCGTTGTCATTCAACGAGCTGAGCGGATTCAAGAAAGCCATGGGTGAGGTCGCTGTCCGCGCAGGTGGACGGAACGATGTCCGCATTTCGGGACGCCTACCGGGCTCGCAGCAAACCGTCGTACACCGAGGCCCGATGGGCCCACGTATGGTTTGAAAGAATGTATTTCACGGCGCGCTCACGGTCCCACGTCATGGCAGCAGCCGCGATGACCTGCTCCGCCATCAGCTCGAGTGCTCCATTGTCGACGACGAATCCGAGGCCAGAATCGCGTACGACGTTGTCGTTGGGAAACCCCGCTTCACTGACGACGGGAAGTCCCGCTCGCAGATAGTGGTAGATCTTCGTGCTCTCGTTGTTGTGCATGAACCTGCCGGCCGCGACGACCAGTCCAACGTCGGCGAAATGCAGAAAATTCCATGATTCGTCGTGGGTTACCGTTCCGCAGTAGGT
>JALYOO010000392.1 GCA_030856845.1 Gemmatimonadota bacterium | reverse complement strand
TCGATACTTGTCGCTGCGATGCACCAGCGTCACTGCTTTCGCACGATCGCGCAGCTGGTGCGCCCAGTCGAACGCGGAATCGCCGCCGCCGATGATGACGATCTTCTGTCCGCGAAACTGCTCGGGGTCGGCGACGTTGTCGAAGATCCCCTTGCCGTACCACGGCTCCGCGCACTGTTGCGGCAGCCGCCGCGGAGAAAATGCGCCGATGCCTGCCGCGATCACCACCGAACGGGTCGGAAATCGATCCGTGTCGGTAACGAGAACGAAGTGGCCGTCCTCCTCTTCCAGCCCGGTGACGTGCTGACCGAGAAAGGAGGGAAAGTGGAACTGCTTCGCCTGGTCGGCGAGGCAATGCACTAGATCCTTGGCCAGGACTTTGGGGAAACCCGCGACGTCGAAGATGTACTTCTCGGGGTAAAGCGCGGTGAGCTGCCCGCCGAGCTGCGGAAGGGTATCCACGATCTGTGCGGTGGCGCCACGCATGCCGGCGTAGAACGACGCGAACAGCCCCGTCGGACCACCGCCGATGATGGTGATGTCCCGTATCTCGTGCATCGGCGCAAATATAGCGACATTTGCCTGTGTGAAGATTTACACGAAAACCGGTGACGAAGGGCTGACAGGACTGTTCGGCGGGGGCAGAGTCTCGAAGGACGATCCGCGTGTCGAGGCCTACGGGGACGTGGATGAGCTGAACGCAGTACTCGGGGTCGCCCGCGCGGTGGAAATGATGCCGCGGATCGATGAAGTGCTCGTGCCGGTGCAACGGGACCTCTTCAGCATTGGCGCGCTGCTGGCGACGCCCGACCTCGAGAAGATGCGGCAACATCTCGCTAAGGCTCAGATCGACGAGGGCAGGATCGCGGAGCTGGAGGGGCGAATTGACGAATGCGACCGCGAGCTGGAGCCGCTACGCGCTTTCATCGTGCCCGGGGGTACGCCCAAGGCCGCTGCGCTGCACGTCGCCCGGACAGTCTGCCGGCGCGCGGAACGGCGCGTGATCCTGCTCCAGAGGAACCACGAGATTCCGCAGATTGTCGTCGTCTACCTGAACCGCCTGTCCGATCTCCTGTTCACGCTGGCGCGGGTGGCCAACACCCGGGCCGGAGCCGGAGAGGTCACCTGGTGACCTCGATGTCGGGCCTGTCGTCTTTGACAGTGAGATCGAGCGCAGCAACTGATACCGAGGCCCTGCCCGCGAGCCCAATGGGGGCACGCAATCGTTCGGGAGGTGATGTATGAAGCGTAGCGACCTGGTCACCCTGGGGATCGCCCTGGTCATTGCGGTCACGTTCATTGGAACGGGTGCGGTTCGGCTTCCGTTGAGCCACTCGGTCGTCCACCACGCGCCCGTGGTGGTCTACGCCGAGCCGCGTCTCGATCCCCTGGTTGTTACTGCGTCGAGGCGATCGCCGGTGCGGAAGGACACTGCCGCTTCGATCGTGAAGCTTGCCTCGTCATCCGTCAAGAGAAGCGCTGCCGCCGGCGCGCCGTTCCGACGCGCAACCGCGGGTGAAGCCATCCGCATGCGCGCGGCCGGTCTCTTTCCCGACCCACGACGCTTCGCCCGGGCCAGCGCCGGCGAGGAAGTCGCGGTATCACTCACCCAATACTGTCTCAAGGGAGTCACTCGCCGCGGCCGTTACGTCCGGCCCGGCATTGTCGCTGCCGATCCGCGCATTTTTCCTCTGGCGCGGTACGTCGAAGTTTTCATGGGGCGGAAATACCTTGGGCGCTTTCTCGTCGACGATACCGGTGGCAACGTGGTCGGTGCGACTCTCGACATCTGGACGCCATCGTGCCGGCAGGCCACCCGGTTCGGCCGCCAGCACGGAAAAGCGGTGCTCGTTGCCCGCGACGAGGAGCACCTTCCCTTCTCTGCGTCGGTTGAACTTGGGCTCATTCCCGACCTTGCCGCAGTCGCATCGATGATCGAGGGATTGGCGAGGCGCTAAATCAGGCGGCCACGCGTTTTGTCAGAACCGAAATTGGCCCTACAATTGCCTCAACCCGATACAACCCAACACGGGGCACTAAATGTCGACATTCAGCACGTATCTGCTAGGGTTCATCGTTCTCATCATCGGCCTCGCCGTTGCCGCTTACCTGCTCGGAGTGCCGACGACCTGGATCGCGGTCGGCGTTATTGTGATGGTTGGCATTGGGATTCTCACGGGAACAAGCCGAACGAAGACCAAAGATCCGCCGGCACCGATGTGATTGCCTGTCGTTTCGCCTTGGCATGAAATGTGGCTGTTGACCGGATTGTGACACTTCGTTATCCTGCGCCGATTAGGTGACCCGCGAGCATGGATGCGCTTGCCCACTCAATTCAGCCGGGGAGTGAATGCAGACTTCGACCGAAAGCAAGTCTAAAAGCTTTTTTCGTTCTTCTCCCTCCACCGCATTCGATCAGTACCTCCAGGACATCCAGAAGCTTCCCCTCATAACCGACGCCGAAGAAGAGCGTCGTCTTGCGCGCCGCGCGCAGGCAGGGGATGAAAAGGCCGCCGAACGACTCGTCACGGCCAACCTGCGATTCGTCATCTCGTACGTGAAGAAGTATCAGGGCCACGGTCTCGATCTGAGCGAGCTCGTCGCGATCGGAAACGAGGGCCTGCTCAAGGCGGTCCGCAAATTCGATCCGGAACAGGGAGTAAAGTTCATCTCGTACGCGGTGTGGTGGGTGCGGCAGGCAGTACTGAAGGCGTTGGCGGAGCAGACACGATCGGTAAGAATCCCCCTCAATCAGAATTCCCAGCTCATCAAGCTGGCACGCGCTCAGACGGTTCTCTCGCAGGTTCTCAAGCGCGATCCCACAGACAACGAAATCGGCCGGCTTCTCGAAGAAACGCCGGAGGCGGTACGCTCGGCCAAGCAGATGTCCGCCACCGAAATCTCCCTCGACGCACCGATCGACCGCTCCGACCGTGAAGCGTGCACCCTCGGCGAGAGGTTCGCTGGAGTGAACGGCGACGAGATCGAGGAAGTCACCGATTTCCATCTGATGCGGGAGTTCATCGACCGCGTGTTCCGGAAGTATCTGACGCCGCGGGAGCGGAAGATTCTGCACCTGTACTACGGATTGGAGCAGGGCTCGGATGCGATGACGCTGGAAAAGATCGGTGCTCTGATGGGCGTGACCCGCGAGCGGATTCGGCAGATTCGCGAACGTGCTTTCGAGAAGCTGCGGGAATCACCGGATGGCACCGCGCTGTCGGGGTTCTGGACCGCGGACTGAGCCCGCGGTTTGATTGCCGCGTTCGTCAACCCATCATCAGGAAACTCGGACAAGGCCCGCGATGCTCTGGCATCGACGGGCCTTTTTGATGTTAGAGAAACCGAGCCCTCCGAGCTCGAGGCGCGCATTCGCGAAGCAGTGGAGGCGGGCGCGACCCGCATCGTCGTCGCCGGGGGTGACGGGTCCATCGGGACGGGGGCTTCGATCGTAGCTGGCACGGAAGTCGAGCTCGGCGTGATGCCCGCCGGTACCCTCAACCACTTCGCCAAGGACCTCGGCATCCCCGAAGACATGGACGCCGCCGCGGCGGTCGCCGCCGGCGCAACTGTGATGAAGACGGATGTCGCGTACGTGGGCGACAGGCTTTTTCTCAACACCAGCTCGATCGGCGCCTACGTGACATTCGCCCGCGCGAGGGAGAAACTCGAGGCGCGGCTTCCCTACAAGCTCGCGAGCCTGCTGGCCTTTGTGCAGACGTTCATCCGCATGCGGAAACTGGCGGTTGAGCTCGATGTAGAAGGGAAAAGACAGATCTACAGAACGCCGATCGTGTTCGTCGGCGTCGACGAACGGGAGCTGCAATTCCCGACTCTTGGCAACCGGATTAGCGACGGACAGCGCGGATTGCACCTCCTGGTGGTGCGCCATCGCGGCCGTCGGAAACTTCTTGCACTGGGGTTGAGCGCTATCTTCAAGGGAGTCGAAGAGGCGTCCCGTTCGATCGAGCTGGATAGCTACATGACGGACACATGCACTATTACCGTCAAGAAGTCCAGTGCGCGTGTCGCGGTGGACGGCGAGATCGAAATGATGGCGACCCCCCTTGAATACAGAATCGAGCGCGATCTCCTGCGCGTGGTGGTGAGCTCAATTGACGACAGCAGCGCAAAAACTCTTTCCCCCGCTTAGGGACGAGAAGGCCGCAACAGCACTTGCCGACCGGCTGGCGTCGATCGTTGGCGACAGGTTCGTGCTTCGCCGTGAGAGCGATCTCCTCGTTTACAACTCGGACGGACTGCCGGGTTACCGGCGAATGCCCCGGTTGGCTGTCTTTCCGGGCAGCCGGGAAGAAGTAGTCGCGGTGGTGCGCGCACTCGCCGCTAACGGTGCCCCATTTGTGCCGCGCGGCGCCGGGACCGGGCTCTCCGGAGGAGCGCTGGCGGACGACGTTGTGCTGCTCGGTCTGCACCGGCTCAAGCGCATCATCTCCATCGACGAGAAGAACCGGCGTGCAGTCGTCGAGCCGGGCGTCGTGAATCTCGTTCTCAACCGCACAGTTGCTCCGCTGGGCCTTCTGTATGCCCCGGACCCATCGAGTGAAGCGGCCTGCACGATCGGCGGCAACGTCGCTGAGAATGCGGGTGGCCCGCACTGCCTGAAGTACGGCGTAACGCTGAATCACGTCGTTGGCATCACCGCACTACTCCCGGACGGAGAGATTGTAGAGCTCGGCAACGTCAGCGGGGAACGAAGCGGCTACGACCTGCTGGGCGCGTTCATCGGCTCGGAGGGCTGCTTCGGAGTGGCGCTCGATGTGACGGTGAAGCTCACGAGAAAACCCGCTGCCGTCAGAACTATGCTCGCCGACTTCACGTCGGTTGACGATGCCGCAAGGGTTACCTCCGGGATAATAGCATCGGGGATCGTCCCCGCGGCACTCGAGTTCATGGACGGGGCGACCATTCGTGTCGTCGAGTCGTCGGTCTACGCGGCCGGTTACCCGGCTGATGCGGAAGCGATTCTGCTCATCGAGCTGGACGGGATTGCCGCGGGAGTGGACGCGGATCGCGACACGGTTGAAAGAATCTGCATCGAAGGCGGAGCGCGAACGGTGCGCGTCGCCCGGAACGACGCCGAGCGGCTCCGGCTGTGGCAGGGAAGGAAGAAGGCTTTCGGCGCGATGGGACGACTTGCACCGCACCTCGTCGTACAGGACGCGGTGATACCGCGCACGCGACTCGCCGACGTGCTTCGACGTATTCGCGAAATCGGCGACGCGCACCGCGTTCAGGTGTGCAACGTATTTCACGCCGGTGACGGCAATCTGCACCCCAACATTCCGTACAATGCCGACGATCCCGACGAGAGCGAGCGCGTACACCATGCAATGCGTCAGATCATGCAGGCGTGTGTCGATGCTGGCGGCAGCATCACCGGGGAGCACGGCGTCGGCCTCGACAAGATCGGCTATATAGACATGATCTTCTCACCGGATTCGCTGGCAGCGATGTGCCGGCTGCGCGAGTCGTTCGATCCCGAGCGGCGCATCAACCCGGGCAAGGTTGTGCCGATTCATTCCTGCCAGGAATGGAAGGCGTCGCCCGCTGGCCGGAGAGGACCTGACTCGGCTGCCCTGAGCGACACCGCCTGAGGGGCCGCGCGGCATGAGCCTGCAGGACGTTCAGGAGCTTGTTGCCGATGCCGCGGAATCCCGCACTCCACTCCGCATCGCGGGCGGGTCACACTGGATCGACGCCGGGCGACCGGTCCGGGCGGACAGAATCGCTTCGCTGGCCGGGCACACGGGCGTCGTCGACTACGTCCCCGGCGACCTCACCATCACTGTCAAAAGCGGAACGACGCTGCAAGAG
>JALYOO010000381.1 GCA_030856845.1 Gemmatimonadota bacterium | reverse complement strand
CCTGAATGAAGGGATCGTCCACTTCAGGGAAGCCATCAAGATCGAAGACACCGGACTCTACTTCGAGCCGCCGAAGTGGTACTACCCGGTTCGGCAGTCACTCGGAGCGGTTCTTCTCAAGGCGGGGCGCAACGCAGAGGCCGAAGTGGTATATCGCGAAGACCTGAAGCGGTTTCCGGAGAACGGGTGGTCGCTATACGGTCTGGCCGCTGCATTGAAGGCTCAGGGTAAGGCCGCGGAAGCTACTGCCGTTGAAAAGCGCTTCGCGACGGCGTGGTCGGATGCGGACGTGAAGCTGACGGCGTCACGGTTCTGAGATATCCGGGTCAGCCTGCAGCCCCGTTGAATTTGCGGGGCCGCAGGTGGACTAGCTCACGGCTTTCACTCCTGCACCGCGGCGCGAGCAGTCCATCCGCTTCGAGATGCCTCGTGTAGCTACAATCCGTTCAGCTGCCGCGGTTCGATGAATGTGGCGATCTCCTCCAGGGATTTTCGTTTCAGCCTCGGCACGCGCGCGTCAGGGGCCGGATAGCCGGTCACCACAAGCATGACCGGTTTCTCGTTTATCGGTCTTCCCAGGACGTCTCGCAGAAAGCCCATCGGACTCGGAGTGTGGGTCAGAGCTACCAGTCCCGCATGATGAAGTGCCGCGAGCAGAAATCCGGTCGCTATTCCGACCGACTCGTTCACATAGTAGTGCGTGCGATGCGAACCGTCCGGCGCGAGCCCGTAACGTTCGGCGAATACGGCAATGAGATATGGAGCGGTCTCGAGATACGGCTTGACCGCATCCGTGCCCAGCGGTGCAAGTGCGGCCAGCCAGTCCGCGGGCGCGGTCGTGTAAAATTCGCGCTCCGCTTCTTCGGCTGCTTCCCTGATACTTCGTTTCACCGCCGGATCGCTGACTACGACGAAGTGCCAGGGTTGCTGGTGCGCGCCGCTGGGGGCTGTGCCGGCAGCGCGGATGCAATGCTCGATGACCGCAGGCGACACTTCCCGCTCACTGAAGTGCCGGGTCGTTCGCCGGCGCTGCATCTTCTCAGCGAAGGCCTTTGCCCGGGCCTCCATTTCCGCCGGAGCGTACTCGCGGTAATCGGGCAGTGGTTCGAAGCTATCCGGATCCACGCGTCGTGGTGTCATAGGATGTCAACTTACCGACACAGGCGCACGCGGCCAGTCGCCAGACCCGAACCCGAGGCGCCGCAGTACCTTTTGCCGGTATGACACGCTATCTCGCTGCCGTCATGCCCGCGCCTAATGCGCCTCTCGAGCTCCGCGAGTTTCCGGAGCCGGTCCTCGAGCCGGGAGCGGCACTGCTACACACACTGTATTCGGAGGTGTGCGGCACCGACGTGCACCTCCATCACGGCCGGCTGAGTGGGGTTCCCTATCCCATTATTCCCGGTCACGTGAGCATCGGCGTCATCGCGAAAGTGTGTGGTCAATTGAAGACAGTGAATGGAGATGACCTGCGTGAGGGCGATGTCGTGACGTTTCTCGATGTCCACGAGACATGCGGCGCATGCTATCATTGTCTCGTCGCCTGCCAGCCGACGCGATGTCCGTCACGCAAGGTGTATGGCATTACGTACTCGGCGAACGAGGGACTGCTCGGCGGATGGTCCCAGGCGATCTACATGAAGCCGGGTGTGAAGATGATCCAAATCCCGAAGGATCTCTCACCGGACACGTTCATTGGCGGCGGCTGTGGTCTCGTCACTGCGCTGCATGCGGTCGATCTAGCGCACATTCGACTCGGCGAGTCGGTCGCCGTGATGGGTGTCGGGCCGGTGGGTCAGAGTGCCGTTGCGCTCGCTTCGCTCAGTGGATCGGGGCAGGTCATTGCCGTGGATGGAGTGGCGGAACGACTTGCATTTGCGAGGGAGATGGGTGCGACCGATACGATAAGCCTCGAGACCAATCGTGCGGAGCGGCTCGAGCTCGCCCGATCACTAACCCACAACCGCGGTTTCGATGTGGTGATCGAGGCGAGCGGACATCCTGATGCGGTCAGTGAGGCCCTCGACATCGTTCGCGACGCGGGCCGGGTGATAGTGTGTGGTCACTACACCGACAATGGGTCGGTGGACATACATCCGCACTGGCAGATCAACCGCAAGCACGTTGAGTTGCGCGGCTGCTGGGGATCACGGTACGAGCATTTTCATCGAGCGGTAGACATCGCTGCGCAATTCGGCGGGGCGAAGCCGTGGTCGAGAATGGCGGGCAGGACATATGAGCTGCGGGATGTTGCGTCAGCGCTCGCCGCCGTTGCGGATCGCTCCGCTGTCAAGGCAGTGATACACTTAGACGATCGCGACCGATAGAAAGCTGACGACCGTATTCTGGTGTATCATCCGTTCATGACTCATCCGCACGAGAATCGATTACGGACGGCATCGAAGTGAGATCCGTACGACTGCTGTGGGCGTTTTGCACCTCCCTCACTGTCATCGTTATCTCGAGCTGCGATTCAGAACGAATCGTTGCGCCCGAGGTAACGCTTCGGCTCCTTCCGGAGGCTCCCATCTGTTTGTCGGCTCGATCATCCGGCTGAGCCCCTTTGACGTGGCCGGCACGCCATCTACGGATCCGGCTCTCAAGTGGTCGAGCTCGGCGCCTGGGGTCGCTTCAGTCGACGCTGCGGGGAGGATAACAGGCAAATCAATCGGGTCGGCGACAATCCGTGTCATATCCGCCACCGGATTCGGTGAGGTGATGGTAACGGTGTCAGGCGGAGGCGCGTCCGTCCGCAGCTGGGGTTCAACCACCTGTGGTGTAGCGAGCGCCGGCGATCTCTACTGCTGGGGCCTGAATGATTTTGGCCAAACGGGCACTGCAAACCGAAACACCCCCGTTCAGGTGCCGGTCAAGGTAGCCGGCGGCTTGACATTCACGTCGGTGGCGCCCGCTCTCGAGCATACCTGCGGAATCGCAACTTCGGGCACGTATTGCTGGGGTAACAATTGGGCGGGTCAGGTTGGCGATGGCACATCCGACGGGGTGCGATTAGCCCCTACAAAGGTCGCCACTGGAGAAGTGTTCACGCAGGTCTCCACGCAATCGAACAATCAAAGCCGGTTCATTCTCGATTGCTCCGAACGGATTTGCGTCGCACGAAGCTGTGGAATTACCGCGGCAGGAACGCTGTTTTGCTGGGGAGACATGACCCTGCTACCCGTGTCAGCGGGCCTGGCGAAACCGTTTCGCGCTATCTCACTTGGGCTTCATTACGTCTGCGGGCTCGACCGTGCGAACCTTGCACACTGCTGGGGCCGATCGGACTCAAAGCAAACGTCTGGATTCCTCATCGCTGGCACTCAGCCCCCACCCGTTCCCGGCAACCGCTATTTCCAGTCGATCAGCACGGGATTCAGTCACAACTGCGCCCTTGATTTCGATGGCGATGTTTACTGCTGGGGGGCCAACGATGCGGGACAGCTCGGGGCGCCGTCGAGCGAGACCTGTGGCATATCGTTTCCGATCTTCTATACGCAGTGCCGAGGGGTGCCCGTGAGAGTCGAAGCTGACTACAAGTTTCTTTCGGTTACGGTCGCAGGCAGACACGCCTGCGCAATTGCAACCACTCTTCAGGTGCTCTGCTGGGGCAGCAATTCCTCGGGACAGCTGGGCAGTGCGAGTGGACAGTCATCACAGGCGCCCGTCCCGGTCCCCAACGCTCAGAGATTCCGTTCGGTTACGGCGGGCTTGGGACACACATGCGCCGTAACTCTCGATGGTGATGCTTACTGCTGGGGTTTCAATAGCAGCGGACAGCTCGGCAACGGCACGATCACATCATCGAGTGTTCCGACGTTGGTGACTGGCGGTTTCAAATTCAGATGATGTCGGTCAGCTTCGCGCGCCGAGTGATGTTAGCACGACGTTTCGTCGCCCTAATGCCAGTACTGGCATGCGGTGATTCCGCGGTCGCTCCGCCGCCGCTCCCGGAGTCACCCACGAATGTCGCCGCAGCTCTGACGGCGAGAAAGCAGATCACGATCACGTGGGCAGCACGACCGGACGCAGAGCGTGTTGTTGGATACAGCGTTTATCGTGACGGACTCCGAATCGGAGACTCCCCCGTCACGATGTTCGTAGATTCACTCGCTCCCGACGAGATGACCCACGCCTACGCAGTTGCGTCGCACTCGGCGGACGGCGTCGTTTCGGAGTTGTCTACCGCGGTGTCGATCTTCACACCTGATGCGACACCGCCCATTGTGTTTTCCGTTCTGCCGGGGGAAGGAGCCACCAATGTGAGTGGGGTCGGGCCGATCCGGGTGAGATTCAACGAGCGTATGGACCCTGCTTCGATCACACCTGCCGCATTTGAGGTTCGTGAGACCGCTTCCGGTGCTCTTCAGTCTGGAACGGTGACATACGACTCGACGACACGCACGGCCTCATGGACTCCGGCTGCGCAGCTGCCGCCGGAAAGGCGAATCTCTTTTTCAGTCACGACCGCGGCGAAGGATGCGGGTGGAAATTCCCTGGCCGCCACCCACACCGTTTTCTTCACGACAAGGGAAAATACCGCACCGTACGTCGTGTCTTTCAGTCCGCCGAGCGGTTCCTTCTGCCGATGGGAATCTGGCCGACGGTACAATTCAATGAGCGGCTTCGTCTGACCTTTTTCAGCACGGCTCGAGGAGTGCGATTGATCGATTTCAATCCGTCGAGCCCGAACGTTCTCCTGGACGATGCGCCGTTCGACACGTTGACGAACGTCGCGACTCTCAGGCCATTCAAGAGAGTCCAGTCATTTCGTTCATACACTGTGGAAGTGAATGACGCGGCACTGGACCTTGCGGGAAACCCAGTTGAGAAGCGTGTCACCTTCACGGTTCAGTTTGGCGAGTGGACGCTCCCGGACATTGCGACCGTGTTCCCAGCGGATGGTGCTACCAATGCGCCTACATCAGGCCCTGTAACACTCGACCTTTCAGCGCCGATTCTGCCAGTAAACGACTATGACCTCCGTTTCGATCTACGCGTAACCGGCTCAGACAAACCCGCCGGTACCGTGGTCTATTCGCTATACTCGAATCGTATCACCCTGTCTTCGACTCGACAGCCGAACACGAGTTATACCGCGACGTTCTATCATTTCTTTACTGATTCGAAGGGTGTGAGGCGTGAAGCGAGCAGGCAGTGGAGTTTTACTACGGGGCCCTGAGTTATTGTCCCTGCCATCATCGCGGCGGCTATGAAGCTCGCGCCGTTCACTCAAGGGTTGTAGCGGCGGGTCTACAGTTCGTTGATCTGACCAACTTGACCAGCATTGCTCAGCTTGGTAAGTTGGTCTATATGACCAAGATTGTAAAACTGTACGAAGCAAAGACAAATCTGTCGGACATCGTGGAGCGGGCAGCCGCGGGTGAAGAATTCATCATCGCCAAAGGTGACGTGCCGAAAGCGCGCCTGGTTCCGCTTGCCAGCAAGCGGGGAAAGCGCGCTCCCGGTGGATGGGAGGGGCGGGTGTGGACGTCGGACGATTTTGACGCTCCGTTGCCGGCGGAGATTGCCGGCGCCTTCACCGGAGATGGGTGACCGATCGGCTGCTACTCGACACGCACGTCGTGTTGTGGTGGCGAGCGAACGACGCACGGCTCGGTGTGAGCGCCAGGGAGGCAATCGAAGCCGCTTCGCTTGTCTATGTCAGCGCAGCATCGGCGTGGGAGATCGCGATCAAGTCAGCGCTGGGCCGAGTGAAGCTTCCCCGGCCTTTTTCAGAGGGTGTCGAGGAGAGTGGGTTCATCGAGCTTCCCATCGGCTTCGACCATGCGTACGCCGTCGAGCTGCTTCCGCCGCATCACGGAGATCCTTTTGATCGAATGCTGATCGCTCAATCGAAGGTCGAGCGACTGGTGATCGTGACGCACGATCGCAGCTTCGAGGCATACGGAACAGCTATTATCTGGACTTGAAGGTTGTTTGACTGGCGCTACCGCGCCGAAATCCTGGAGAACAGCTGCCGCACGCGCGGATCCTTCCTCAGACCGTCATACGGAGCTGCGGTGAGATAATGCGCGAGCCAGAGGTCGTGATCATTCACGGCCTCGTGCAAAACCTCGATCGCCTTTTCGCGCTCGCCTATTGCATCGAGCGCCGCCGCCACCATCCCGCGTTGCGTCGACTGCCTGGCGGCTGGAGACTCGGTGGCTTTCCTCAGCAGAGTTCTTGCCTCGTCCATCCGTCCGGCACGTGCAAGCGCATACGCGGCGACTCCCACCTTTTCGAGGTGGCTGAAGCCGGGAACGTCGAGGATTGGCAGCAGCATCGGCACGGCGACTTCCGCCTTGCCCTGCTCGATGAAGACCTTTGCGAGGTCGACGATGCCGAGTTGCAGGGTCGAGTCGAGCTGCAGAACGGATCTACCAGACTTCTAGGCCGCATCATAGCGGCGCATGTCGTACAACACCTGAGTGACCGCGGTGTTGATCACCAGCGACGCAGGCTCGAGTGCTCGCGCCCGTAAAATTGCTGCAAGCGCCTCTTCGTTTCGCTCCTGCTGCAGCAGGAGCAGCCCGTACCAGAAGTGCGCGGTTCCAAAACTCGAGTCGGCGGCAATCGCACGCCTGAAAAGGTTTTCAGAGCTCGTATTCCTGTAGTGGAGCGCCTCAACGTAGGCAAGCGACGTCAGCGCCTGAACGTTCGCACTGTCGAGAGCCAGTGCGCGGCCGGCAGCGTCACGCGCGCGATTCAGCATGTCTGCGTTCCCGACGTCGTCGTACGCCGGCAATACTGTGTAAGCCATCGCCATTCCACCGTATGCCTGCGCGTATGTCGGGTCGCGCCGCACGGCTTCTTCAAAAAGGGTGATCGCTTTTCGGAGCCCGGGCGCGTTGCGCCTGTTCCAGAGGTACAGGCCCTGAAGGTACGCCGCGTGCGCCTCGGGAA
>JALYOO010000379.1 GCA_030856845.1 Gemmatimonadota bacterium | reverse complement strand
ACTGCTCTTCGCTCGATCCGCCCATGCTCATGCGTGAAACGATGACATTCACGAACCGGGTGCTGACAGGATGCGCGAAGCATCTGATGATCTGATCGTAGTCGGCGGCGAGGCGATATCGCGTGTCGAACCTGCCCACCAGATCGAAGACGCGCCGGCGCGTGAACGTCGCAGGGTGGCACAAGGTCTCCCCGGCCAGATCCTTCAGATCCATCTCCCGTCCGACGATGTGTGACGCACCACCGTCAGTTACCTGCATGCGTCCGTACACCAGATCGGCACCCCCACCGCCCTCGACGATCCGTTCCACCGCGGTTGGGGAATAAAGCGTGTCGTCAGAATTCGCGAACATCACGTACGACTCAGGGTTCGACACCAGGTCGATACCCTTGTTCATCGCTTCGTAGATTCCGGAATCGGGCTCGCTGACCCAGTAGTCGATCCGATCACCATAGCGCTCGAGAATGTCCACCGTACCATCAGTGGATCCTCCGTCAACGATGATGTACTCGATGTTCGGGTAGGTCTGCGCGAGGATCGCCTGTATTGTCTTCTCCACGTGCCAGGCACGGTTGTACACGGCAGTTACTATCGACACCAGCGGCCGGGCCGGAGTGCCCCCTGGTTTGTGCCCGCGCGTCCGCCGGCCGCCTTCGAGCCGCCTGCCGGAAATCATATGGGCTCCCATACGATGCGCCGCCTACCTATCACCGCCCGACAACTCGGCGGCGGCTCGGACGTCACTGTCGATCCAGTCCGACCGCAACGCGAAGCGCCGCCATTTGTCGTGGCGAATCAGTCGCGCGTCGTAGCGTGCCCGGTTACGGTAGTAGAACACACGCGCGATATCGAGCCGCCATCGCGGATCGTTGATCGCCTTCCTCGACGCGGCTTTCGCTGTCGACATGCCGGCAAGAACAGCATGCCCCACCACCCGGCGGATCAGTCGCGCTGCGCTCGGCCGTATCGCGCGGTAGGCGGAGTAACTGTCGCAGTAGCCTTGATCGGCGAAGCGGGAATTGAGGTAGTCCTGCGTCATTCGTGCGGCAGGGATTACATGCTGAATCTTAGCCGCCCCCACGTACGCGAACCGGTAGCCGAGCGCCGCGACCTTGAGATTGAGCCCCGTTTCATTGTCGCCGGTAAACTCGCCCGCGTTCGTGTCGGGATTAAATCCGCCGGCCCGAAAGAACGCCTCACGCAGAATTGCCTCGTGACAGCTGAAGACCCCCGGGTCGGTATCGGATACTATGGTGGCATCGCCGAGATCGTTCAGGCTGAGCAAAGCGTTCTGGCAATATTCGAGAACCCAGCGAGGCGGCTCTGTCTCCCACGACGGAACTACCCGGCCCGTCACAACTCCGATTCCCGGTGACAGGTCGAAACCTGTGACCAGCGAACGCAGCATGTCGGGCGCGGCGATCATGTCGTCGTCGGTGAAATAGAGGATCTCGCCGCGAGCTGCCTTGGCCGCGCTGTTGCGGGCGAAATGCGCTCCACGCCGCTTCTCCAGAACCCTGCGAACGATGCCGTTGTCCGCCACCAGCGACGCGATCACGTTCGGTGTGTCGTCGGTAGAGTCATTATCGGCGACGATGACTTCGTAGCGATCGCCTGGATAGTCCTGAGCGAGAAAGCTCTGCACACCGGCTGTCAGTCTGGCCGAGCGGTTGAATGTCGGTATGATCACCGACACGAATGGCAGATTGCCGCTCTGATCAGGCATCCGCTTTCAACTCCATCGTCGCTGACTTGGCCGGATGGAGCTGGCCTGGCTCAGCAAACACACCGGGCTTCCACCACCGGCGATCGGTGAAAACCTCAGAGAAATCCCCCTTCTCGAGGAAAGCCTCGTACACTGAGCGGCGGGTCACGGGACTGCCGCGGTTCAGCCGCGCCGCCGCACGGTAGGAGAACCGCTCCGCGCCGCTGAGCTCGCGCGGGAGTCTCCGCCCCGCCAGTGGCGGCAGATATCTCGCCTGCATCAAATGCCGCGACAGATAAGTGTAGAATGAAGTCTGCATATGCCACATCAGGAGCGGCCGGGAGTTGAAGGTGTCCAGCTGGTTCGTTCGGCGGTAGGAGAAGTTTGCCGATGGATAGTACGCGTCGGGATACAGCGGGTTCTCCATCGCCATCCACGAACCCAGCCTCTCCAGCAGCGTTTCCTTTCTGGTTTGCGTGAGACGCCCTGTGTGAATCAGGTGCGACACGAGGTCCTGATCGCTCGAGACGATTTTGCGCGATCGCTGCCCTGCCCATTTGCTCTCGGCGGATATTTCCCAGCCATCCCTCTCGCGCCACGCCTGCGCGGAATACCCGTCGATGTCCGCGGCAAACCGATGCAGCTCGCTCTCGTACTCTTCGTACCACGCATTCGTCGATACGACGGTGAGGGCGGGGCACCCCTGTAACACAAACGTTGTGCCCGCGAACCGCGCCGCCACCTCGTCCGGAGCTACGTTCATGACCACATCGCCGTCGTAGTGAATCAGCGGGTCTGCCCCAAACAGGCGTCGGAGCACAGGCCAGCGGAGAAAGCACGACAGCTCGTACTCGCCGAATCGGTCGAGCCTCGCGAATCGCGAATGTTCTTCACTGAAGAGACCGTTGGCATCCTCGAGATCGAAGCCCAGGTCCGCCAGCGAGTCCGCATATCGCCGATCCAGTTTGTCCCGGCCGTGCAGCACTACGACCTTAAACGGACCAGAGTAACCCCGTTCACGATAGTGCCGCGCGAGGAACTCGAGAGGAACCTGGGCCTCGAAGCTCTCGGTGTTCGACTTGGCCCAGGCGACGATGACATGGTGCATCAGGGCGTTACCGGACGTTCGATGGCGTCAACGCTGCTCAAGGGGTTCAGATAGGAGTTGGTGACGGGGTTTTTGCGGGGCTTCGCCATTCCGCCCGCGAAGCCTGTGGCGCCAGCGTGCATCCAGAGCGTGATATACTTGAAGTTACAATCTAAGGGGAGCGGTATCGCTCGTTTCGCTCCTGCAACCCAGTTTCTCGCGTCGGGGAGCCCGGCTCGCTGCCTCCGACAAATGCAGAGGGAAAGTGACGGTGAGACCGATGAGTACGGCAATCTTAGGGTCGCAGCACTGGTGTCGCGGCGCATCACCGCCGAGTCTTTCGACCGCGCTACTGCCAAGGCGTACTATGA
>JALYOO010000367.1 GCA_030856845.1 Gemmatimonadota bacterium | reverse complement strand
TCATGTCGGGAGATTTTCAGGCGAGGCTCGGGCGGATACTCTCTGTCAAGGATTCAATCAGTGCATTGCTCACTACTGGAAGCGGGAATGTCGGGAGGTTCAGGAAGGATTCCACTCTTTTTCCGATAGTAGCCGGGATTCGAGCGGATGTGGATTCATTGCGGGCCATGCTCTCGAGCTCCGGAGGCACGATGGCTCGCGCGCGGGGAGATTCGACGCTGACGATCGAATTGGCGCGCATTCGCGTCGAGCTGTCGGCTCTGATGGCCGACATCAAATCGCATCCTTTACGGTACCTGTCGTACTGACTATCAATGCAACTCTGATACACGGCCGAGCTTGACCCGTTTTCCGGCGTCCGTTAGCTTCGCCTGATACGGCTACGGCCGCTCCCGCCTCCAGCATTCGATCAACTATCGGGCGATTTCGCTCGAGGATTTCCCCTCTTCGTCTCCCCTCGTTTTGCTCCGGCTGCTCCGAGCCGAACCCTCCTTCGCTTTCGACCTTCCGTCGTTTCCAGTGGATATCGCAGAACTAAAGCGCAAATCCGTAGTTGAGCTGCAGGACATGGCCGACGGTCTCAAGATTCCAGAGAGCGCCGCGGGGAGCAAGCCGGAGCTCATCTTCCGCATCGAGCAGAACCTGCTCGACTCCAACATCGCGCTTCACGGTGAAGGTGTCCTCGAGATACTGCCGGAGGGATACGGTTTTCTTCGGAGCCAGGACTACAGTTATCTGGCGGGTCCGGACGACATCTACGTGTCACCCTCGCAGATCAAGCGCTTCGGGCTGCATACAGGTGATCTGATCCGCGGCCAGGTGAGGCCTCCCAAGGCGTGGGAGCGATACCTCGCACTGCTCAAGGTCGAGAGCGTGAACGAGAAGGATCCGGAGGCGGCGAAGAACCGTGTTCCGTTCGACAACCTGCGCCCGCGGTACCCGGACACGCGACTGCGCCTGGAGTCGGCTGACGGAGATCTGTCCATGCGCGTCGTCGATATCTTCGCACCGATCGGCAAGGGACAACGAGGGATTATCGTGTCTCCTCCGCGGGCCGGCAAAACGATGCTGCTCGAGAAAATCGCGAACTCGATCGCCGAGAATCATCCGGAGGTGACGACGATCATTCTCCTGATCGACGAGCGGCCCGAGGAAGTGACGGAGATGATCAGGAGCGCGAAGAAGGCGGAGGTGATCAGCTCGACGTTCGACGAGGGAGCAGCGCGGCACGTACAAGTCGCCGACATGGTGCTGGAGAAGGCGAAGCGGCTCGTCGAGAGCGGCAAGGACGTGGTCATTCTGCTCGACTCGCTCACCAGATTTGCCCGCGCTCACAACGCAATTGCCCCGCAATCGGGGAAGATCCTGTCGGGCGGTGTCGATGCGGCGGGACTGCACAAGCCCAAGCGATTTTTTGGCAGCGCCCGCAAGATCGACGGCGGCGGCTCGATGACGATCATCGCTACCGCGTTGACAGAAACCGGCTCTCGAATGGACGACGTGATCTTCGAGGAGTTCAAAGGCACCGGCAACATGGAGCTGGTGCTCGATCGCAAGATAGCCGACCGTCGAGTCTTCCCCGCGGTCGACATTCTCAAGTCCGGTACCCGCAAGGAAGAGCTGCTGCTCTCTCAGGCGGAGATCAACCGCGTTTTCCTGCTGCGAAACTTTCTCGCCGACATGCCCGAGGCGGAAGCTGTCGAGTTTCTGCTGCGACAGATGAAGAAATCGAAGAACAACACCGAGTTCTTCCGGCAGATGGCGGAGGGCGGCGCATGAGCGAAGCGCTCGCGCGGCTGATGGCCGTGGACTACGGAGAAAAACGGATCGGGCTGGCGATCAGTGATCCTCTTGGCATCATCGCCTCGCCGGCGGGATTCATCACTCGCCGCGCCGGAAAGCGCCCACCAGTGGCAGAAATAATCAGGCGCGCCGAAGCAGCCGAAGCTCGCGCATTCGTCATTGGTCTGCCGCTCGATGGCAACGGCGAAGAAACACCATGGACTGAAGAGGTTCGTCGCGTCGGTGCGGAAATAGCAAAGCGGACGGGAATGCCGGTGAGATTTCTGGACGAGCGATACACGACGTCAGCGTCGCTGCGAGCGGTGCGTGAGATGGGCGGGTCGACCCGCGGACGCAAGGGTGACGTAGACTCGATGGCCGCCACCATTCTGCTTCAACACGCGCTGAGTGTTCCGGGATGATGCGCGCACTCCTGCTCGTTGTTGCAGCGCTCATCGTGTCTGGTTGCTCGGGGACCCCTCGCGGGGCGCCGATAAGAGTGATAGTGCCGCGAGGTGCCAGCTTCGCGGCCGCCACCGATTCACTCGCTCGCGCCGGCCTGGTGAGCGCGCCGGTATTCTTTCGTCTCTATGCGAGGCTGACGGGCGACGACCGCAACATCAAGCCGGGCACGTATCTGCTGAATAGAGGAACTCCCTGGCCGGACATCGTCAGCGCGCTGAACGGCGGGAAGGGGCTCGTGAATACCATCACCATTCCCGAAGGCTTTTCCCTACTTCAGATCGTGCCGCAGCTCGCTCAGGCGCTGAGCGTTCCGGAAGATTCGGTGAAAGTGGCAGTGCGTGACACTGCCCTGCTCTCGAGGCTCGTCATACCCGCTGCGACGCTGGAGGGCTACCTGTTTCCCGACACCTACGCTTTCCCCGATGGAACGAAGGCGCGCGAAGCCGTGCTGGAGCTGGTGAAGCGGTTTGAGCGCGAATGGAAACCCGAATGGAACACGCAGTTGACGCAGCTTGGATTGAACAGGCACGAGGTGGTGACGATGGCGTCGATCGTCGAGCGCGAAGCGAAGAAGGCAGAAGATCGACCAGTGATTGCGGGGGTGTACATGAACCGGCTTCGCGACCGCATGCCCCTTCAGGCAGACCCGACGGTTCAGTACGCCGTGGGCAAGCACTCGCCGCGCCTGCTGTTTAAGGATCTCGAGGTGGATTCGCCCTACAACACCTACAAGTATCCGGGCCTTCCGCCCGGTCCGATCGCGTCACCGGGCGCGGCAAGCCTGCGGGCCGCGCTTCAGCCAGCCAGTGTGCCGTATCTCTATTTCGTGGCTTTCCCCGACGGGCATCACGAGTTTACGCAGACGTTCGCCGAGCATGAGGAAGCGATCCGCCGGGCGCGTGCGAACCGCTGATTCGTAAGACCGGGCAGATCAATGCAGAATGATTTCCTCCGTCTTATTGCTATCACCGACAGCGCGCGCGACGGCCAGGCGGGATTGATCGCGCGCGCGGCAGCCGCCGCGCACGGCGGGGCAACTTGCATTCAGCTTCGACTCAAGGGAGTTGCGGCCTGCGACCTGGTCAGTTTGGCACGTGAGCTCGTAAGGGCGGTGGGGGTTCCAGTGATCGTCAATGACCGCGCCGATGTCGCCATCGCGGCCGGCGCCGCTGGAGTTCACCTGGGCGCCGAGGATGTGCCCGTCTCGGCGATCCGGAGAATCGCTCCGGACGGATTCATCATTGGAGCCTCGGTGGGGTGCGACGAAGAAATCCGCGGTGCGACCGGCGCGGATTACGTTGGCATCGGACCGGTGTTCTCTACGGGATCGAAAAACGACGCCGGGCCCGCGATAGGAGTGGAGGAATTTACGCGTCTGGCTGCAGCCACTGGATTGCCGGCCGTTGGGGTCGGCGGCATCTCTGCCGACAATGCGCGCTCGGTAATGCGGGCGGGCGCGGCGGGGGTGGCGTCGATGAGCGCGCTGTTCGGCGCTACAGACCCTGCCGCTGCTGCTCGGGCATTGTTGTCCGCCAGCGAAAGCTGATGTCCGGCGCGTCCGGCTTCGCGCGACCGTCATGGCGCCGTGACTTGGATCTTTGCGGCCTTCTGAACTTCTCCATCGATTCCCTCACGCGGTCCAGCACGGGCGGACTGAGAAACAGGTCCACCAGCTCGGGATCGAACTGAGAGCCACGCCCTTCCGATAGAGCCTGGATGGCTGTGTCGGTAGATCTTCCATCCCGGTATGCGCGGGAGTGCGTGATCGCGTCGAATGTGTCGGCAATCGCTACGACTCTAGCCGCAATGGGAATCCGTTGCCCCTCCAGATGGCGGGGGTACCCCTTTCCATCCCAGCGCTCATGGTGCGACAACACGCCCTCGGGCAAATCCGGATAGAAGCGTTTGAGCGGCGCGAGCACTTCTGCGCCACGACGAGGGTGGGTCATGACTGCTCGGCGCTCAGCCGCGGTCAGCCCCGAATCGTCGTTGACGATATCGCTCAGCGCCCCGTCGAGCTTGCCGATGTCGTGAAAGAGCGCAATCCGCTCGACGCTCTTCTGGGACTTCTCGTTGAGGTCTGCAGCTCTTGCGAGAAGGAGTGAATAGTCAGCCACGCGACGAACATGCGCACCGGTTTCAGGACTGTTGGCGTCGATGGCGTCGAGCAGAGTCTCGAGCGTGGCGGCACTGAGGCGTTCGAGACTCAGACGGCGGCGTCTTTCCCGAAGGAAGACCGCGCCGGAGGCTGCACCGACAAGAAACGAAACGTAGCGAATCATCCAGTTGTTCAACGCAAGAAGCGTACATCAATGCAGCGGCAATAAAGTGAGGATCCACCGCTCGTTAAATTTGGGGATATGCGCGACACAGCCATGGTGACAATCAAAGGTCTGCGACGGTGGCAGGCTGGTCACCCCTGGATCTACCGGAGCGACGTCACCGAGCGACCCGACTGCGACGCCGGCGTCGTCCTCGTCAGGGACAGTCGCAATCGTCCGTTGGGTTGGGCTCTCTGGAGCCCCCGATCGGAAATCGCGCTTCGACTGCTCGAGAAAAACACCGACATCCGTGTCGATGCGGAGTGGTGGCAAGCGCGGATCGAAGCCGCCGCTTCGGTTCGTAGCGGACTGGAGTCAGCGACCAACGCGTATCGCGTTGTTCACGGGGAAGCCGACGGCTGTCCGTCGCTGGTGGTGGATCGCTACGACCGATGGATTGTACTGCAGCTGATGAGCGCCGGGCTGGAGGCGTGCCGCTCCGAGATCGTGCAGGCCGTATTGAGCGTCACGAGGGCCGATGGAATTCTTGCGCGCAACGACGCTCCGCTCCGCACCAAGGAAGGCCTGGCGCGCGAGACGGTGCTGCTTCATGGCGATGTGCCGCTGGAAATCGAAGTGCAGGAGCACGGTGTGAGATACCTCGCGGCGCCCTGGACCGGCCAGAAAACGGGCGCATTTCTCGATCAGCGCGAGAACCGGAAGCTGGCGGGGGAGGCCGCGCGCGGGCGGGCACTCGATTGCTTCAGCTATCACGGTTCCTTCGCCATTCACCTTGCACGCCGCGCCACCACGGTGATCGCACTCGACTCGTCCGCCAGGGCGTTGGAACGCGCTCGTCACAACGCGCAACTCAACGACATTGCGAACATCGAATTCGTGGAGGCGGACGCTTTCGACTATCTGAAGAATGCGGAGCAGAACGGTACCGAGTTCGACACGATCGTTCTCGATCCCCCCGCATTCGCCAAGAACCGGCGCTCGATCGATGCTGCTCTCAGAGGTTACAAGGACATCAACATGCGGGCGATGCGCATTCTCGCACCGGGCGGTACGCTCTTCACGGCGAGCTGCAGCTTTCATCTCACCAAGGCACTGTTTCTCGAGATGCTCGAAGCTGCTGCCGCGGACAGCGGACGAAGGATCGCGCTTCGCGAATTTCGTGGCCAGCCCCTGGATCACCCGGAGATTCTCACCATTCCGGAGACGGGCTACATCAAGGGAGCGCTGCTGCAGGCGCTTGCCTGATACACGCGCATCGCTAACGCTGGCACTTCCCGCAGTAGTACGTCGATCGTCCCGCCTGCGGAATCCGCTTGATGGATGATCCGCACCGCGAGCACGGCTTCCCCTCGCGGTCGTAGACGTCGAACCGATCACGTCCCTCCGTATCGGTGTAGCGGCCGGGAGGTCTGTTCTTCGAATGCAGCACGTGTCCGATGGCGGCTACCAGGCGCTCGAGTCGCGGCCGCGCGACTGATGACGACACGGCCTTCGGACTGATCCTGGAATGCCACAGAGCTTCCGCCGCGTAGATGTTGCCGAGCCCGGCGATCACCTTCTGGTCCATCAGTGCAGGCTTGATCGGGCCTCGCCGCGATTTGAGCACCGTCTCCAGGTAGTCGACGCTGAGCGAGCGGCTGTCTGCCTCGATTCCCAGACTGGGCAGTGGATCGCTTCCGCGCGGGTGAAGCGACAGGGCTGACAGCGCCCGCCGATCATTCAGCTCGATGCGCGTTCCGTCAGTGAGCTCAATTGCAGCCCGCGTGAATCTGTCGACCACTTCGTCGACAGTGCCGAGCAGCCAGTCGCCGTTCATTCTGAAGTGAGCGTGAATGATCGCTCCGCTCGACAAGTGAATCAGCTGATGCTTTCCGCGACGCTCCACTTTCTCTATGCGCTCATTTTCCACCGCTTTCGCCGCCGCCGAGGGAAACTGGCGCTCGATTGCCGGATGAAGCGCATGCGCGCTGGCGATGGTCTTTCCTTCCACCGCCTTGCGCAAGCGGCGCATGGCAGCTTCGACTTCCGGAAGCTCGGGCATGATCGAGTGTGCTCGCGGGTTGGAGGTTACAACCTGGAGAAGTTGAACGTCACAATACAATCAAGCTTGAGCGGCACTACTTGCGCGATGGTCCCGCTCATCTAATTTCATCGCCAGCGCGCCCGCGATTCGCATTACTTTGGTCCCCCACCTGATGGATCAGCCAGCACCACGCTCGCTCAAGTACGAATACGACCTGTTCGTTGAAAACGAGATCGAGGTCTACAAGGATTCGATCTCCCGCTCCGCTCTTCTGAAAATAGGCGACGAGGCGGTATCGTCTCTTCGATCAGCAGACCAGTTCGCGATGAACGAGCTGCTGCTCTGCGACGAAGTCGACCGCATCATCCGCAAGCGCCTGCGCATTCCGACCTACGCCACCTGGCGCAAGAAGGAGATCAAGCGGCTCAAGGAGCAGGACGAGTTCCGGCGTCCGGAGCATTGGGGCCTCCCCGCTGACGGTGCGCTCGCGCGCGAAGTGCATCTGCCCGCGGAATCGCGTGTACTGGTGGCCGGACCGCAGGTCTCCAACGCGGCATTGTATCTCGCGGCTCAGGGATGCTCGGTCACGACCATCGATTCGGCCCCCGTCAACGGAGACGACGTGCTGCACGGGGCCGAAGCGTCGCTCCTCTCGGGACGGATAGAGAGCCTCGCGATGGAGCTGAAGGAATGGGCACCGCAGGAGCTGCTCAATGCGGTCGTCTGCACGCCGGCCGCATTCTCCGGTCTTTCCGCTCCGGAGCGGGCGCGGGTCATCGACATCCTCAAGAGCGCCACCCGGGACGGCGGTGTTCACCTGGTGGACACGCTGATCGCCGGACAGGCAGAGCTCTCGTTGTCCGAGCTTCGACGCAGCTACAAGGACTGGACTATCTCGATTGTAGGGGACGGGACCTCCTCACACAGCTTCCTCGCGCGCAAATCCGTCGCGTAGCATCCACCGGCGGACTGCCGTATCATTTCGACACGCATTGTCCTCGAAACGAGTGTCAATCCGCTACAAGCCGGCCCGGGACCGATCACCGTACAAAAGCTAACGCGCTGAGCTGCAAGCAGTTGCGTCACAATCCGTGCGTGGCATCATGGGTGCCTCTCTGGGATGCGTGCCCGCGAAATAAGGCGGGCCAGCAATCCTCCGAGAACAATTACTACAATGAAGAAGGCACGACAGACTCCCGAGCAGCAGGAACCACTCGGCATCATCATATCCCGCGGTGACCGCACTGAGCAGCCGACAGTTTTCGCTGCTTACATCTGGGGCCCGGCCCCTGAGCCCGTCGCCGACACCGTCTCCAAGGTCGCCTAGTACAAGGGCTTCCTTCTATATGGTATGGATCCGGCCTGTGGTGGGATCGCTCGCCGGATCCTGATGCCAGAGCTGGCATTACAAGATCAAATCAGATCGACGCCACAGACAGTTGCAGAAAGGCGGTACGCCCTTTGCCCTTGCCTCCGGCGTGGAAGAGACATTCGCGGACTGGGAGGGAGAGCGCCGTACCCTCATGGCGCGAAACATCTCCGACCTTGGGCTTTCGATCGCGGGCACGCGCGTCGAGAGAATGGTCAATCAGCTCTACGAGGAGCTCGCGGCCAGGTCTCTCACCTTCAAGCCCCCGGTCTATCTCAGCGATCAATGGGGCTGTCCTGACAACACCCCGCTGATCGGTGTCCCTTTCTACCTCGCCGACCCGCGACTCGAGCGCATAGAAGACGATCTCGCCGAAGGAATCGAGACCGACGAGGAATCGATGAAATTCCTGCGGCACGAGGCCGGGCATGCGTTCAACTATGCCTACCGCCTCTACGACCGCGCAGACTGGCGCAAGACCTTTGGTCCCTACTCACGGCCCTACCGCGATCGCTACCGCGCCGATCCATTCTCGCACGACTACGTGCGTCACATCCTCGGGTGGTATGCGCAGAAACATCCCGATGAAGATTTCGCTGAGACGTTTGCGGTGTGGCTGACGCCTGATATCGACTGGCGCGACGCGTATTCCGACTGGCCGGCACTGAACAAATTGGAATATGTGGATCGCGTACTCGCCGAAATCGGCGATGACGTTCCCGCCGTTCCCGCCCCGGTCGAAGACGACCTCCCCGTCGACGCGATGCGGTACCCGCTCGAAGAACACTATCGCGGCATCGCCGAAAGCATTCCGTTCGGGGATCCCAGAATCTTCGACGGGGACCTGAAGAACATCTTCGGCACCGCAAGTGAATCTCCGGATGGACAACCAGCCGCGCGGTTCATCGAATCACATCGTCGTGAGATCGTCGGCAGGATTTCCTACTGGACGGGTGAAAGCTCTTACGTCGTAAGGCAATTCGCGGATTTCATTCGCGACCGGTGCGACACGCTCGGGCTTCACGTACGCGGCCTCGAAGCCTCCACGCTGATAGAGATGACTGCGTTCGGCACTGCCG
>JALYOO010000342.1 GCA_030856845.1 Gemmatimonadota bacterium | reverse complement strand
AGGTGGATGAGCGGAGTTCGGACGCGAATACGTGTGCCGTTCTGGACTCCGGCTCGTGTCGCTAGCTGCGCCATCTTCTCGAACGCCTGAATGAACTCGGGGCGGCAGTCAGGGTATCCGCTGTAGTCAACCGCGTTTACGCCGATGTGAATCTCTTCCGCACCCAGCACCTCGGCCCAGGCGAGTGCGAACGAGAGGAAGATTGCATTCCGCGCCGGAACGTAGGTGACAGGTATTCCGGTTGCTTCGTCAGACTTCGTGTCTTTCGGTACGGCGATGTCGGATGTGAGAGCGGACCCTGCAAAGATTACGGGATCGATGTCGGCGACAACGTGCTGGACGACTCCAAATCGCCCGGCGATCTTTCGGGCAGCATCCACCTCGGCGGAATGTTTTTGCCCGTAGCTGAAGCTGAGCGCGTGGACGGCACGACCTTCGCACTTTGCCAATGCCAGAAGGGTCGTCGAGTCGAGACCGCCGCTCAACAACAGAACGGCTTTTGTTATCTCCATTCATTTAAGATAAGATAAGCACCGGGGAGGCAGGCACGTGGTCGCACTGGTTACGGGTCGGGCAGTGGTTTTTTCGGGATTGTACATCGTGTTGGCGGCTTGCGCGGGACAGCAGATTGTGACGTCGCCGGCCCCCTCGGAAAGCTCCGCGGAGATCAGCGTCGCGGATCTGAGAACTCGACTCTACGCCTACGCCGACGACTCGATGATGGGCCGGGAAGCGGGCACTGCGGGCAGCGCAAAGGCAACCGCCTACATCGCGGCCGAAGCCCGGCGGCTGGGTCTCGAGCCGGCAGGCGACAACGGCACTTACTTTCAGGATATGCGATCGACCTCGGCGAGGTTCGCCGGTACCATTCCTTCGGGCACGGCGCGCAACGTCATCGCCGTCATCCGCGGCAGCGATTCGGTTCTGAGCAAGGAGTATGTCGCGATCGGCGCGCATAGCGACCACGTTGGTATCAGGGCTTCAGCTGTCGATCACGATTCTCTCAAGGCGTTCAACGACGAGCTGACGCGTCGCGGTGCGCCGAGCTGGGATCGCAGCGTTCCCGCCGAGAAGAGGGCGTCCGTGCGGCAGAGTGTGCGCGTCAATCTCGACAGTCTGCGGCGGATCCGCCCGCCGCGGCGCGATTCGATCAGCAACGGTGCCGACGATGACGGATCGGGAACGGTGACACTGCTCGAGATCGCCGAGGCTATCGCCCAATCGCCGGTGAAGCCGAAACGGTCGATGCTGTTCGTATGGCACACGGCCGAAGAAAAGGGACTCCTCGGCGCCAAGTGGTTCACCGAGAATCCCACCGTTCCCCGCTCGGCCATCGTCGCTCAACTGAACATGGACATGGTGGGCCGCGGTGGCGCTGCCGACATCGCGGGCGGCGGACCGGACTATCTCCAGCTCATCGGATCGCGGCGCGTATCGACCGAGCTCGGCGACCTGGTAGAGGAGGTCAACAGCTCGTCATCGAGACCGTTCAAGTTCGACTACACGTACGACGGCGACGGGCACCCTGAGCGGATCTACTGCCGCAGCGATCACTACATGTACGCGCGATACGCAATACCGGTGACGTTCTTTTCCACAGGCCTCCATCCGGACTACCACCAGGTGACCGACGAGCCGCAGTACATCGACTACGAGCATCTGTACCGCGTCGCGGATTTCGTCCACGGCATCGCTCTTCGTGTTGCGAATCTCGATCACCGCGTTCGTGTCGACAAGCCAGTGAACGATCCGTCGGCTCCCTGCGTGCAATAGCCGCATACATAGCCCGGATGGCACTCAATCTGCCATTGGGCTTCAGGGGATCCATGGCGACGGAGTCGAAATGAAAGTGCTGGTGACAGGCGGTACGGGCGTTGTCGGACAAGCGGTCGTTACCGAGCTGCTGCGGAACGGACATCAGGTGCGTTTGCTGAGCCGCAACGCGAACGAGGACGCGGAGCAGTGGGGTGATGGCGTCGAGCCGCTTCCCGCCAGCGTGAGCGAGAAAGTGAAGTTGCAGGGGTGCGCGGATGGATGCGACTTGGTGCTTCACGTCGCGGGCATCATCGCGGAATCACCCCCGGAGATAACGTTCGAGAGTGTCAACGTTGAAGGTACGCGCAACGTCGTGACCGAGGCCGAGCGCGCGGGTGTCGGGAGATTCATCTACGTATCGTCGCTCGGTGCAGAGCGCGGCGAGTCCGACTATCACAAGTCGAAGCGGTCCGCCGAAAAAATCGTCGAGGGCTTTCGTGGCGGCTGGATCATACTTCGCCCCGGGAATGTCTATGGTCCCGGTGATGAGGTCGTGTCGCTGCTTCTCAAGATGGTTCGCACGCTCCCGGCGATTCCCGTCATCGCTGGCGGAAGGGACAAGTTTCAGCCGATCTGGGTGACCGACCTTGCAAAGGCGATCGGTGTCGCTGTGGAACGCACTGACCTGCACGGCCGGACGCTCGAGCTGGCGGGCGATGAGCAGACCTCTGCGGAGGACCTTCTCGACCGCTTCGCCCAACTGACCGACCGGAGTCCGGCGCGTGTTCCGCTGCCGGGGTTTCTGGCGAGTGCCGGCGCAGCGCTGGCCGGTCTGGTAGGGGTATCACTCCCGATCAATCAGAGCCAACTGACGATGATGCGTGAAGGGAACGTGGTCCATGCGCCCGAGGGCAATGCGCTGACCGCGGTATTTGGTGTGAAGCCAACGACTCTCGAGGAGGGCTTGAAGATGCTGGCCGATGCACAACCTGAGCAGCTGCCCGAAGACGGCATCGGCTCGCTGAAGCGAAAGCAGATATGGGCCGATATCGCGGGCAGCCGCCTCACTCCGGAGGAATTGTTCGAGCGGTTCCGGCGCGACTTCAATGAGGCCACTCCCGGTGTGGTGGACGCGGAGGTCGAGCCGGATACGCGGACGGACCTCGAGGAAGGAGCGACGTTGACAATGTCGCTGCCGCTTCGTGGCAACATCCAGGTTCGCGTGCAGGAGCTGACGCCTCGCAAGGCAACCCTCGTCACACTCGCCGGGCATCCGCTCGCGGGAGCCGTTCGCTTTCTGTGCGAGCAGCGGGGAGACATCGTCCGGTTCGAGGTTCAGGTGTACGACCGTCCGGCGACGCTACCCGACTGGTTCGCGATGCGGACTATCGGCGAGTCCATGCAGCGAGGGACTTGGGAGAGTCTCATCGAGCGAATGGTCAGGGAAAGCGGCGGCGTCTCCCGGGGCGGCGTAAAGCACGAAGAGGAGACTCTGGACGAGGCACAGGCGGAGCTGATAGAGGAGTGGGTCAGGGATCTGGTGATGGAGCGAAAACGGGGAGAATCCGAGGTGGGCGAGACGCCTGGGCAGGCCGGGGATCGCGTGTTGTCCCGGACGGCAGAAAAGCTCTAGACACAGAGGCCACAGAGCTCACAGAGTACGACGGAAACGAAGAGGCGAACGACGAGAACGTTGTATGTCAAACGACAAGAACGTCGATGGGGAACGACAGTAACTACGGTGTGCTGTTATTCCCTTTTTTTTGTCTGTGGTCTCTGTGGTCTCTGTGTCTAAAGCTCAAGGCTCCCGAGCAGCGACGCTACTCGGGGAAGCTCAGGTTCGCATCCCGCAGCTGGCAGTGCTCCCCACATCCAAGATGGTACCGGTTCCGCGCGAACCACCTGTAGAATTTTTCCGCCAGCGGCCTGACGAAAGGAATCGAAAACACCCAGGAAATGAACTTTCCCTTGGGCAGTACATCGAGTAACCGCTCGATCGCGGCTGCGCCCTGCCACGTGCGGCCTGTGCGCCCTTGAATCACCTGGACGGATTCCAGATACGCGCGCGGGGGGATCCATGGAAACCGAGCGCCAAGCCCCGGGGTCTGCGAGGGAAGTATCTCGAGCTCGCCGTGGCTATCCCATTTCTTGAGAGCGCGCACGAGCTTCTTGCAGATGTTGCAGTGACCGTCATACACGACGGTATGGGGCCGGCCGGGCGAGCCGGAAGTCGGTGCGTCAGGCGGAACGTCCATACCTTTCACGGTGAATCGCACCACTGGTACCGTCGCTGTCATTCGACGGTCCCGCTGAAGTCTCCGGCCTGCATCATCGAGCCACCGTCGCCGTGAGTGTCGGAGGGTGCGTCAGCGTGGCGTGAACCGCGCACAGCGCGGCCACGCGTTGCGCAGCGTTGTCGCGCGC
>JALYOO010000337.1 GCA_030856845.1 Gemmatimonadota bacterium | reverse complement strand
CGTCGAGGCTGACCACGAGCGCGTGGTGCGGTCGGAGCGCCTGACGCTGCCGCGTCCCGCGGTGATCCGGCTCATGCGATTCATCCACGTACCGCGCCGGTTCCGACGGCAGGTCACCAACACCTTTCTGTTCGCTCGCGATCGCTACCGCTGTCAGTATTGCGGGAGGATGCAGCTCGAGCTCAAGCCGCGCGAGTCATTGACCAGAGATCACCTCGTTCCGCTGTCACGCGGCGGCACGAACGAGTGGACGAACGTGGTGACAGCCTGCAGCCCGTGCAACACGCGGAAGGCCAACAGCCTGCCGGCGGAAATCGGCATGCATCCGTTGCACGCGCCGGTCGAACCGCATTTCGTCCATCTCAGCTGGGCGGTACGGCGACTCACGCCGACACAGGCGCGCTACATCCGGATGTTCTACGGTGAGGAGACACTGCATCACCTCGAGGATCTCGAGCATCGTCATCCCGTTCATGGACGAAACGTGCCCGAGCGCGCTTCGTAGCGCCGCTTCTCCGCTCCGAGCAGTCGCACCACAACGGTCCGGACACCGCGAGACACGGCGGTGCCCGGATTTTTCTTGCCGCGAACTGCAGGCTTCAGCTCTCCGCGCAGCCATCGCTCCACTTCATCGAGCTCGGTTAACGACAGCATCTCGATGTCGAGAACGACGTTGTAGTAGCTGCGTCGTCCGCGGCGTGGCAGCGTAACCGGCGCCGGGAATGGAGCGCCCAGCGCCGCTTCCGCACCGGCGAATTCCGCGAAGCTTCCAAGGTTGAACGTCCGCGGCCCGAGCACGCGGTAGACCTGATACTGACGGCCAAGCGGCTCGTAGCGCACGACGACATCCCACTCCGCGACAGCCTTGATGTCGTCGAACCATCCACCTTTTTCCCAGCGCTCGATCCGGTAATGCAGTCGCGCGGGGAATCCGTTTCGCATCAGATCGAGGAGCGCGCCCTCGGCGAGCAGTGAGGACGATCTGATAAGGGGCGCTTCGGTTCCCAGCGCGACCCGCTCCGGGAGCGAAATTGCGAGCTGCGGCTTCTGTGCATTCGCCGCGGCGGCAGAGAGGAGCAATGCTGCGGTGAGTGTGGTTGCCTGCCGGCGGCGCACCTGTCAGAATCGGTTGCGGATGCGCACAAAGAAATTTGCCGGCTCTTTCTCAGCCGATACTGCCTTCGCCACATAGATGCCCGCGACTCCGAGGTCGAGACCCAGACCGACGTCCGTCCTGAACGTGCCGAACGACGGCAACGATCCCGACGAATAGCGCATCACGCCTACGCGGTCGCCGAGCAGCCATCCGCGACCCGCGTCGACAAAGGCGATCGCGGCCGGCTTCACCCTGAAGGCGGCACCGCGCACGCGCAATCCGTTCCTGTTGAACACGTCCACCAGATCTGAAAGCAGCTCGTGGCGGTACTCGATCTGCGCCAGCATTACTCGCTCGCATTGAGCCGGCCTTCCCGCCAGCAAGCGCTCGCTGGTACTGCACTGTCCGACGTCAGGCCCGATACCGGTGCGTCGGTAGTCGAATCCCGGAATTGTTCCGAGTCCCCCAACTGACAGGCGCCGTTGAAGCGGCAGCTGGTTGCCGTGCAGCCAGCCTCCGAGTACGAGCCTTCCATTGAGCTGACGCAGCGGAGAAAAGCGATTGTACTTGCGAAGGTCGAGGAACGCGCGGCCGTACGCCACACGTGCGGCCGTGGCAGCTTCACTCTCCGAAATTCCGCTCGCACCGGAGGCGAGCCTTCCCGTGCCGCGCTCGTACTGAGCGCTGATATGCCATCCCGCCCACGGATTGAAGTCGCTGTTTCGCGAATCCATCTCCACCCGCAAGTCAGCAACGTGCATCCGTCCGTCGTCCATGCGTGGGTTGATGCGCCAGAACTCATCTCCTCTGAAGAGGGTGAACACGTCACGCTCCGAGCGCGAGCTCCATCGCTCGTCGCTATATCCGACCTCGAACGTCGCGTTTTCACCGGTGTAGGCGCCGAGGTGTATTCGCGCACCGTGGCGCCCGAAGTAGTCGAGGTAATCCCGCTTCAGGAAAAACGCCGCGAGCCCGGCGTCCGGCTCACCTAGCTGCCAGCGCTCGACCGGCGCAACGACGTCGAAGGATGAGCCGCCAACGACGATTCCACGGTCGTTGCCAAACCTGAGCTCGACGTTCGCGCGATGGCCGAGGTTGTCCGCATCCCAGTGAAATCCATGCGCGCTGCGGATGATTCCCAGCGCGGAAGCGCTGACCGCGGCGTCGCGCACATAGCCGCGGAAAGTCGGGCCGATGAGAATCGGCAGACCTTCGACCCGGTTGTACGTTTTGCCGGATGTAATCGTCAGCCCACCGCGGTCGTCACCTCGGTCGAGCAACGACCAGATGCTCGTGGTTGTGTCCTCCACCACCAGCGTGTCCGGCTTCGACTCGGGAGTCTGTGCGAACATAGCTGTTGCCGACAGCGCGAGGGTCATCGCAGCCGCGCTCATCGTCATCATGTTGCGCATCAGTTGTTGTCCGGGGTGGGAGCTCTTGGCGAACCTCGTACCCCGTCGATTCCGAGTCGCTTCATCCGCCGATAGAGATTGGGGCGGTCAGTGCGAAGCCGTCGCGCCGCTTCAGCGATGTTACCCCCCGCGCCAGCCAGCGCGCGCTCGATGACGTTTCGCTCGTACTGGTCGATTCGCTCGGAGAGAGCGAGCGCGTCGCCGCTCTCCCTGCCACCGGCTTCGGGATCCCGCTCTTCAGCGGCATTCCCCTCAACGCCTGCAATCGTGTCGAACGAGCCAAACAAGAAATCGCCGCCCGACTCCCCAAGTACGCCACGGACATCGCGTGCTGAAACTTCCAGTCCGGGGTGCAGGATCGCTATCCGCTCCACGATGTTCGCCAGCTCGCGAACGTTGCCGGGCCAGCGATGGCGTCCGAGAAGCTCGAGGGCGATTCCCGACCAGGCGGGCGGGAGCTGCCCGGTGCGCTTGAAATGCAGGAGTGAGAAATGTCTGACGAGCAACGGCACGTCACCTTCGCGCTCGCGCAGCGGCGGCAGCGCAATCGGAATGACGTTCAGGCGAAAGAGAAGATCCTCGCGAAAGCCGCCACTCTTCACGGCCCGCCCGAGGTCGTGATTCGTGGCGGCGATGATGCGAACGTCGACGCGCACCGTTCTGTTACCTCCAACGCGCTGGATTTCTTTCGCTTCGATCGCTCGCAGCAGCTTCGCCTGCGCATCGAGACTCAGGTCTCCTATCTCGTCGAGAAAAAGGGTGCCGAGATGCGCCAGCTCAAACCGTCCGATGCGGGCCTGTGTTGCTCCAGTGAAGGCGCCGCGCTCATGACCGAACATTTCGCTTTCCACCAGGTCCCGCGGTATCGCGGCGCAGTTCACGCGCACGAACGGCTTCTCCCGCCGCGTGCTCGAGTCGTGAATGGCGCTCGCGACCAGCTCCTTGCCAGTGCCCGACTCGCCGGTGATCAACACTCGTGAGTCGGTCGCCGCGACGCGCTCGATGAGTGTTCGCACCGCCGCCATCTGAGGACTCTGCCCAACCATGTCGCCGGCGAGGCCCAGCTCCTCGCGCAGCTCGCGCGCTACACGCCGCGTCTGCCTGAGCTCGAGCGCGGACCCGATCGCAAAGAGAACGCCCTCGGGAGTGAGCGGCTTCTCGAGAAAGTTCACGGCGCCGAGCTTGGTGGCTGCCACTGCGTCACTGAGGCCGGCCCTGCCGCTCATCATTATGACGGGCAGCTCGGGGTGAGCCAGCCGAATCCGCGCGAGCGCTCCCATCCCGTCCAGCTCTCCCGGCATCATCAGATCGAGCAGTACCGCGTCGGGCTCGTCGGCCCCAGCCCGGGCGATGCCCTGCGAAGCGTTTGCCGCCTCCAGAACGTCGTAGCCTTCGGCGGAGAGCAGCGCCCCGACCATCCGACGAATGTTGGGCTCGTCGTCGACGATCAGGACGGTGGACATGATGCCGCTACGCTGAGTCGCGCGGGGATGCCTGCGATCCCGGAGAGAGCGTGGGCGTCGGGCGCGTATCCGACAGCAGCCTGGTGGTGAACCGCTGTCCTTCGGAGATCCGCTCGATCTCGACGGCGATTGCGTCGAGTGATTGTTCCATCCTTTCCATCCGCGCGGAAATCTCCTGCGGTATCTGCGGTCGCTTCGACTCGTTCTCCACCCGCGTCGCCATTGCCTTCACCATCGGCCGCCCGACGACAATCGCGATTACCATCGCAAAAAAGCCGAGGGGCACGAACAGTCCAATCATCTCAGGACCCATTTCGATCTACTCCTTTCGTGGCGGCCGGCGTCGCCGGCAAAGTGAAGCGGATGCGCGTACCCTTGCCTAACGTGCTGGTGGCCTCGACAGTTCCATCATGCGCGAGCACAGCCTGTCGCGCAATCGCCAGGCCGAGCCCGGTTCCTCCCGGTTTCTGCGTGACGTACGGCTCCCAGATGCGCCGCAGCTGGCCGGGATCGATTCCCTGGCCGTCGTCGGTAACGTCGATTCTCACCGCATCGCGCCCGTGCAGCGTCGCCCGTTCGGCGCCGATGACGATGTGTCCCCGTTCGCCACAGGCATCGACCGCGTTCAGTATCACGTTGGAAAGAGCACCGGCCAGTGCATCATGATGACCTGTCACGCGCGGCAGTGACTCGCCGGCGATAACATCGACGTCGAATCCTGGCGGAACGGTTGCTGCCGAGTACCGAACGAGCTCGCCGATATCGATCTCGGATTCGGGTCCCTCGGGCAGTTTGCCGAATTCCGCGAAGCTCCTTGCGATCCGCTCCAGTCGCTGTGATTCCGTCTCCAGTACGTCGACTGTATCCGAGAGTGCGGGAGAGACTTCGCGGCGCAGCCGTGCCAGCGCAAAGCGAATCGGCGTGAGCGGATTCTTGAGCTCGTGTGCGACGCGCCGGGCGCTTTCGCGATAGGCTTTCAGGCGCTCCGCTTCGGCAACTCGCTGACGGCCGGTATCGATCGCGTGCTCCATGTCGCGCATGCGGTTGCGCAGCGTCTCGAATTCGGGAGCTCCGCGCGCCGGCTGTACATCGAGTGGAGGGAGCGACTCGCCGGAGCCGATCATCCCCGTCCAGATCACGAGCTCATCGAGTGGACGGCTCATCTGCCGGCTGAGGTGACCGGCCACGCGCGAAGCGATGATGCCGAAGACGATGAGCGCGAGGAGTGCGACTGCGATCACGAGACGTATCGAGCGGCCGGCGAGAAAGCTGTACCTGCGAGCCTGTTCCAGCGAAGTCTGCAACTCGCGCTCATGCTCGTCGACGGTCTGGCGCTGAGCCCGGCTGAGCGGCGCGGCGCGTGCCGCTTGGATCGCGCGCTGGCCACTCGAAGCGACGCTTTCCCACGCGGCGCGGCCGCTGACGAGAGGCAGGGCACTGCTCACCGTCCCACTCCAGATTATCGTCAGCAGCGCCGTCGGCACAATCGCGAACAGCGAGAGGACGATGATGAGTCGCGTTCTGTACCGGAGTTGCTTCGTCGGCATTCCGGTATAAATTACAGGGGTTAACGCGACTTCGAGGATTCGGGGGATTGCGTGTCGTATGGGTTAAACGTCTGCGCTCTCGCTGTATTGCGCTCTCATCGACCGGCTTTCCCTGACTGGACCTGAAGACGCGTTCCCCGCGGCACGATGCCGCGGGATTACATCCGGATCGTATGGTCCCCGCGCACCTGAGCGCGGCCTGCGACCGAGTACACCAACAACACCACATGCCATTTCGTTCCTCTCGGACAGCGCCCCCGGGGCCGCGGCGTCCGATTGCCCCGATACACCGCGGGCCACAAGCAGTGTCGCATCAGAATACCGGCAGCCACACTATACACCACGCCCCCAACGCTGCCCTCCTCATCGACTTCGACAATGTTACGATGGGAATCCGTTCCGACCTTCAGACGGAGCTCAAGAACCTCCTCGCGTCGGACATCATCAAGGGAAAGGTGTCGGTGCAGCGGGCTTACGCTGACTGGCGCAGGTATCCCCAGTACATTGTCCCTCTCGCCGAATCGTCGATCGACATGATCATGGCGCCGGCATACGGCTCCGCCAAGAAAAATGCGACCGACATCCGTCTCGCTATCGATGCACTGGAGCTCGTGTTTGTGCGCCCTGAAATCGGAACGTTCATCCTGCTGTCCGGCGATTCCGACTTCTCGAGTCTGGTCATCAAGCTCAAGGAATACGGCAAGTACGTCATCGGGGTTGGCATCCGCGAGTCGTCGAGCGATCTACTGGTGATGAACTGCGATGAGTATTACAGCTACAACGCTCTTGCAGGACTGAAGAAGGAAGGCGAAGAGGAAGTCGTGAAGCAGGATCCGTGGGAGCTCGTTACTGAAGCGGTGCAGCGCATGAAACGCAACGGCGACGTGATGCGGGCCGACCGGCTGAAGCAGGTGATGCAGCAGATCGACAGTTCCTTTGACGAGAAGAATGTCGGCAAGGCCAAGTTCTCGCTGTTCGTGTCGGAAGCCGCAAAGCGCGGTCTGCTCTCCCTCACCAAGCTCGAGAACGGGCAGCTCGAAGTCGACCTGCCGAAGACGACGGTGTCTCACCCATCGGTCGTGGGAGGTCAGGACGCGACGCCCCCAGCACAGGCTTCGGGCGATGCGGTCGCGGTCGTTCCCGAAGAAGCCGAGCGTGCGCGGCGGAGCCGTCGCGGGGGGCGGGGGCGTCCGAGAGAGCGCGACGATCGCAGCACGCGCGAGGTCGCACCAGCGTTGGCCGCCACGACTGGATCCTCCGACGCTTCTTCTGCGAGCGCCGCCGTGATGGGCACTGACGCGATAGACGCGAGCGCGATTGTGGATACCGATGGCGCACCCGCTGCAAGTCCGCCGGCAGCGCAACACCGCGTCGCAGCGGTGTCATCCCCGCCCGCAGCAGGGTCGGCTGCTTCTTCCGATGGTATCGGGTCATCTGGGCTTCGGCTCACTCGCGACGAAGCGTTCGACCTCGTCCGGCGCGCTGTCGCCTCGAGCACCAGCGGCAACGCCGCCATCACCGCGGCGAAGGTTCGCTCTGCGGCGCGTTCACTTCTCGGTCGTGACAGTGAAAGCCTCAGCGAGCGGAACTTCGTGCGGATTCTTCATGACGCTCACGATGCGGACGTGATAGATCTGCGACGCCGGGGAAGCGACTACGAAGTCGCTGCCGCGGTTGCCGCGCCACCTGTCGATCGCCAGCTGAAGGCGGCGGCAACGGCGAACGCGCCTGCTCCGAAGGCCGTTGGTCCGATCATTCGAGGAATGGGCGCGCGCGGTATCGGACGAGGCGCGCTCGGCGCGAGGAGTGCCCCTCCGGCTCATCTCATGAGCATGGGCATGGTTCCGTCACGAAACACTGCGCTGACGGGGGCGGTGACTCCTGCTGCAACAACCGCTCAGGCGTCGCTGGATTTGGAACGCACTCCTGCGCCGGCCGACGACGCTGCGAGCAGTGTTGAGCTGGATCGCACACTTGCAGCAGAGGCCGAGGGACTGTCGAGCCCGCTCGGTGTTGATTCACGGCCGGCGAGCTCGGCGCGTCCGGCGCGCAAGCGAAACGCAGCGAAGAAGTCGCCTCGCGCCGCGAGCGGAACGGCTGCGACTGCCGCCGAACCAAAGACCGAGGAGACTTTCAAAGCGAAGCCCGGTGGCAACGGTTCGGCGCCAGTTGCCAAGCGCAAGCGCGCAACCGCTGCGCGGAAGAAGCCGGCGGCAAGGAAGTCGGCGGCAGGGAAGTCGGCGGCAAGGAAGGCGGCGGCATCCTCCGAGTCCTGATAGTGTAACTGGTCCGCGCGCGCGTGCGCGCGGATCATGCCCATGGCGCGAATTCTCTCACGCGACTTCTACGAGCGGGACACTGAACTCGTGGCCCGCGATTTATTGGGCGCGGTACTCGAGACGGCCACGCCGCATGGCCACGCGAGCGGGATCATCGTCGAAACAGAGGCGTATATCGGCGAGCATGACGCGGCGTGCCACGCGGCCGCCGGACGCACGAAACGAACGGAGCCCCTGTACGGTAAACCGGGTCTCGCCTACGTCTACTTCATCTATGGAGCGCATTGGTGCGTCAACGCGGTAACGCGCCGTGAGGGTCTGCCAAGCGCGGTGCTGATCCGCGCATTGGAGCCCCTGGATGGAGTCGAGCTGATGCGCACTCGGCGAGGTGACAAGGCACGTGATATCGACCTCACGAATGGCCCCGGCAAACTCTGCGCTGCGCTCGGCATCGATGGATCCATGAACGGTCTGTCGCTGCAGCGTCGGCCGATCGTCATCCGCGAAGGCGAGTCGGTGCCCGCCGAAAGGATCGAGACAACGGCGCGAATCGGGATCACGCGCGCTGCCGACTGGCAGCTGCGCTACCTGATTCGCAAGAACTCCTGGGTGTCCAGGACCCCGAAGGCGCTGAGGAACGCGCCCCCGGCGTGACTGTCAGCGAATCCCTTCGCGCGATCCGCTGAAGTTGTAGCGCGCGCCGAGCTCGAAGAAGCCGAGCGGCTGGTCGTTCAGCAGGAAACGTGAATTGCTCGGGACGATGGAGGCCTGACCGAACAGAGCGAGCTTCTGAAACTGCATCTGCACCCCGGCCATGCCGAGGAAACCAGCGAGGCTTCTGCGCTCGTCCACTCTGTCGGAGACGGCGTCGTCGAGCGTTTCATCTTCGGTACCCAGCGGAGAAGCATCGCCGACTATGTTGACACTGACGCCAAGTCAGGCATACGGCAGAAACCGTAGAGTCCACCGCGCGAACGGGTGATCAGCCACTCGACACCGTATGTCGCGATGCCTCACTGTCGCCCAAGGTCGGGGAGAAAGTCGAAACGCCCGCCTTCACTCCCCAGAACCATGAGTCTTCGAAGTCGCGCATTCGCTGGGCGTCCGCGACCGCAGGTACAAGCGCGGCGCACATCAGGCGGGCGAAGATCCAGCTCGTTTTTCGCATTCTACGGATGCCGCTGCCGGCAGAACGCGCCACCGGCCGTTGGTGCGACCGGGGGAAGGTCACACGATCTCAAATCACTCCGAGCTTCGCTCCCACACGTTTGAAGGCGGCCACAGCCTCGTCGATGTCGTCGCGCGTGTGCGCCGCTGAGAGCTGGCAGCGAACCCTTGCCTGCCCCTGCGGCACCACCGGAAACCCGAATCCCGTTACAAAGACGCCTTCATCCAGCAACATGTCACTCATCCGTATGGCGCTCGATGTTTCGCCGACGATTATCGGAACAATCGGTGTCTCGCCGGGCAGCGGCTTGAAGCCGCACTCCGTGATCTGCTCCCGAAAATAGACGGCGCTGTCGCGAAGTTGTCGTACGCGATCGGGATGCGCATTCAGAAACTGGATCGCGGCGAGCGCGCTCGCCGCG
>JALYOO010000302.1 GCA_030856845.1 Gemmatimonadota bacterium | reverse complement strand
TGTTCGCCGGAAATGCAGGCAGTGACTCCAACGACATCGATCGCCGGCATATCGTGAAGGTCCCAGTCGACCGTGCTGCTCCGGAGGTGCTAACCCCGGGCACCGGTCTCGAGTGGACTCCGTTTATCACTGGCGATGGAAAATCCATCGCGTTCATCGGCGCGACCGCACAACGTCCACCTCTCCCGGCGGTGATACCAGTCGGCGGTGGCACACCGATCTGGATCGCGGGTGATCGAATTCCTTCGGACTTCCCCGCCACGCTCGTCACTCCCACGAAGGTCGTGATCCGCTCACCCGATGGAGTCAGAGTTCACTCCCAGTTGTTCAACGGCGCAGGCTCGGCCGAACGCAAACCGGCCATCATCTACGTGCATGGCGGCCCGCCGCGCCAGATGCTGCTCGGCTGGCACTATTCCGATTACTACAGCAACGCTTATGCAGTGAATCAATATCTCGCGAGTCGCGGATTTGTCGTTCTGTCGGTGAACTACCGGCTCGGCATCGGCTATGGGCGCGATTTCCAGCAGGCGACGCGGGCGGGAATGCAGGGCGCATCCGAGTATCAGGACGTGCGCGCCGCGGCAGAATGGTTGCGCGCGCAACCATTTGTTGATCCGAAGCGAGTGGGGATATACGGCGGGTCATACGGAGGATTCCTGACGGCGATGGCCCTCGCGCGAAACTCCGATCTGTTCGCCGCGGGCGTCGACATACACGGCGTGCACGACTGGACCACCGAACGCACGCGAGGATTGATGAACCGCGAACGCCACGAAGAAGCGCCCGACCTTACCCGTGCACTCGAGGCCGCGTGGAAGTCGTCACCGGTGTCGCATATGAAGACGTGGAAATCGCCGGTGCTGCTGATTCACGGCGACGACGATCGCAATGTGCGATTCAGCCAGACGGTCGACCTGGCCCGAAGACTTTCCGCGCATGGCGTTCCGTTCGAGGAGCTGGTCATCCCCGATGACAACCACCACTTCATGCGGCACACCAACTGGCTGCGTGTGAACGCAGCAACAGCGGAATTTTTCGAGCGAATGATGGGCCAGCGCAGGGCCTTGAGCTCGAGCTCAAGTAGATAGACTCCGGCTTAGCACTGCCCTTGCCAAGATATATCTTCCGATATAGCTTCCGCCGATAAAAAGATATATCGCCAGTATTATCTCGGCTAGTTAATGGCTGACTGGCGCCAATAACGTGGAAACTGTGAGGAGGCTAGGAAGATGAGAGGAGGACATTGCGGGAGCGGCAGCGCCTTCGGTTGGGCCTTCGCGGCACGACCGGAAAACTTCGGATTCGATCCCGGTGCGTTCTGGGGCGGACGCGGCAGGTCGCGCGGCGGCCCGTTCGGCGGCGGAAGAATGTTCGACCAGGGTCACCTGAAGTTCGTCATTCTCCAGCTGCTCGCTGAAAAGCCGAGGCACGGCTACGAGATCATCAAGGAGATCGAGGAGAAATTCAGCGGAATGTATTCGCCGAGCCCCGGAACGGTGTATCCGACGCTCACAATGCTCGAGGATCTGGGATACGCCCGCGCCAACCCTGAAGAAGGGGGAAAGAAGATCTACGAGATCACCGACGAAGGTCGCGCGCACCTCGCCGAGAATCAGCCGCTGATCGACGACATTTTTTCGCGCATCGCCGAAGTCGCGCAGAACATCTTCGGAGAGCCGATGATGGAAGTTCACCGCGGGATGAAGAATGTCGGGCGCGCTGTCTACGGTTCCAGAAACTCGCAGCGCTCGGCCGAACAGATCAGAAAAATCAAGGAAATTCTGGAGCGCGCCGCCGCGGACATCGACGCGATCTGACTGCTTGCCCTCAGCGGTGAGTACGATTCCGCTCAGAGTCGCAGTGCTTTCCTGTGCGTTCGCACCGGGGCCGATCAGAGCCAGCACGACCATCAGTGTCGCACAACAAAGCAGTTCATAACGTTTCTGCATGGACGCATGTTGCCGTGGCGTGGCATGGAACGGGGAGAACGCGGCAAGAGAGTGAAGTTGATTCAGGAGTGGCTTATCCTTCACAACATCCAGATCGTTCCGGATGCAGATTTCGGCGCTGCCACCGAAGCGGCGGTCCTGCGTTTTCAGCAAGCGAAGAAGCTCCCAGCCTCGGGACGGGTTGACGACGAGACTTTCAGCGCACTCACCGCCCCGATCCGCCGCGCGCTTGCGCCGATTCCCCGCCAGAATCGCACCTTCAATCAGCTGGTGGTCGCGTATGCCGAACAGCACGAGAAGGAGCATCCGCGCGAGGTCGGCGGTCAGAACCTCGGACCGTGGGTCAGGTTGTACATGAAGGGTACCGAAGGCAAGGCGTTTCCCTGGTGCGCAGGGTTCGTCTCATTCGTGGTGAGCCAGGCGGCGGTGACCTTCGACTCCACACTGGAAATCCCTTACACCGTGTCGTGCGATGTTATTGCCGTCGAAGGCCGGCACCGAGGGCGCTTCATCCCCGAGCGCGAGATACACCGCGTACGAGGAGAGGTCGGGGGCGGCAGCGTATTCCTCAACCGGCGGACTGCTACCGACTGGATACATACAGGCATAGTCGTCCGGTTCGATGATGAGACAATTGAAACGATCGAAGGGAATACGAACGACAGCGGAAGCCGGGAGGGCTTCGAGGTGGTGCGTCGCATCCGCGGCTACAAGAGCAAGGACTTCGTGCGGCTCGACTGAGCTTGCGCCGCCCACCGGCGTTCGCGTAAGCCAGACGTGCGCTATCACAACTTCGATCTCTGGATCGAGAAGGCGGCGACGGGCGCGCTCGTAGTACGTTCGTCGTGCGAAGAGCATGGCGAGTACAAGGACGAATGCAGTAACGACCTCGCGTCGCTGCGGCTCGCCGAGCACCGGATCATCGATGGGGACCCCGCGCCGCATGAAGTAGTCAATCTCGGCAAGCAGCTCTATACATTCGCGTTCGCCTCGGCGCAGCGGCGCGTGGAGTGGCACTTCGCTCAATGCTGGGGAACGTCGGGCCGCGGCGACAACGGCGTGCGTGTGCGTCTGCGGGTGGAAGACCCCGCGGTCGCCAGCATTCCGTGGGAGTTTCTATACTCGGAGCAGCTGCAGTCGTTTCTAGGGGTATCGACGCGAACTCCAGTCGTTCGGTATCTCGAGCTGCCTCGACCGATTGGACAGCTTGAGGCATCGCTGCCCGTCAAGATGCTCGTCGTCATTCCGCGCGTCGCAGATTTAGAGACCGATGTCGAGCGGCGCGAGCTCGTCGAGACCCTTGCTCCTCTCGCCGACATCGTGAGTCTCACGATCCTCGAAGGCGACGTCACACGGCAGGACATCGCCGACACGCTGATCAGTCACTCGTTTCACCTGCTGCATTTCATCGGGCATGGTGACTTCAACGGTGATCGAGCGGTACTGGCAGTGAACGGAGCTGACGGTAAGACCGACCTGATCGATCAAACGACATTCGCCCAGATGCTGCGCAATCACACGACGATGAAGCTCGTCGTGCTGAACTCCTGCCGTGGCGGGCAGATGTCGCAGACCAAGCCGCTGGTTGGCATGGCGGCGGCTCTCGTCAAGGAAGGCGTTCCCGCGGTCATTGCGATGCAGTACGAGGTTCAGGATCGCGAAGCCATCACCTTCGCCCGGACTCTTTATCGCGCGCTTTTTACAGGCGACGATCGTGGCCGCATCGAGATTGCGATGTCCCACGCTCGCAATGCCCTGGCAATCGAATATCCCGACACGAGGGCATTGGGCCTTCCGGTTCTGTTTACCCACGCACGCGAGGGCGTGCTGTTCGACCTCGGCGCAGACAAGGCCGTTCCCGACAAGCCGTTGTCGAAGCGCGCATTGAGCCGCGACCAGGCGACGCTGGCGACTCACAAGCGGAACATCGAGCTGTTGCGGGAGCCGGTCACAGGCGATGCTCCGCAGAACCTCGAGCTCGCGCGCGAAGAAAAGGCATATTCCCGAACAGCTCGTCGCATCCGGTTGCGATACGCGTCGGTGTTCGTGGCAGTTGGATCGGCCCTGGTGGTCTTTCTGCTCTCGATTCTGCTCGGGTTTCAGCGCCTGCCGCCGCCGCTTCGGGTCGAGAGCTACGCGGTGTGGCTGACTGACAGGTTCGATCACCACCTGCTCGATCCGTCGATCGCGATCGTATCGGTGGACCGCCGGAGTGAACGATCGCTGGGGCCGATGACTGGTGCCAGCCGCTTCGCGTGGCGGGGCCATCACGCACGGTTGATAGATCGCCTCACCGCCGCCGGGGCCAGGACAATTGCCTTCACCTTTGTGTTCGATACGACTGCGGGGCCGTTCGACGACTCACTCGTTGCAAGCATCCGGCGAGCGAAGGCTAGTGGCACGGAGGTCGTGATCGGAGTGGACCAGTTCGTCAATGGAGCGCCTCAGCTTGTCCCGTTGCTCGCCGGCGCTACGCGGTGGGGCCCGGCATGCCTCGGCGACAACCGCGTTCATTCGCTCAAGATGCTGCCGATGATGATCGGTTCGGCGTCTTCCCAGAAGCCTGCTCGTACGAGATCACTCGCGTTGCAGACCGTGATGGTGCACACGCGGGCGGTGGTGGACGATCGCATTCCGTTGTCCGACGGCCTCAGACTTTCCGGCCGAAGCGGTTCGATCGTTCCCTCGGAGCTGATGATTGCAGACGGGACGGGGGGAGCATGTCCGTCCATCTCCGCGGGAGATACACTCGCCGAGATGTACGTGGAGTACTCGCCGCTCGCGGAGTTGCGCGCTTCGTCCCGGCATCGATCATACGTGGATCTCCTCGGGGGCGTGGGCGGTGGGACTTTCGAGAATGGCCTCGTCATCGTGGGACGAGAGAGCAACGATCCCAGTCGCGTGTTCAAGGTTCGGCGCGGTTTTGCGGCGATCGAGGAGCGGACGTCGGTCGAGATCTTCGCAGATGCGGTGAACTCTCTGCTCGGCGGGTCGCTAATTCGCCCGCTCGGTCAGACCGGGCAATTCCTGTTCATTCTGGCGATGGCAGTGCTCGGCGCAGCCGCCGCCAGCCTTCCCAGAATCAAGCCGTCGTCAGCTTTTCGACGGCAGCTTCGGCGGCTGCAACCTTTCGTCCTGCTCGGCGCGGCGTTCGTCGGTTACGGCGCTCTCGCGATGTGGTTCTACAGCGCGCATCATCTCCTGCTGAATACCGTCTTCCATGTGACTTCACTTGTTGCGACGTTTATTGCCGTCGCTCTCATTCGAAGGAAATGGTTAGCATGATCAACTTTCCTTTTCGGTTTTCGGTGGGACACGCGTGCGGCAGACGCCTGGCCGTTGCCGGCGGCATGCTGCTCACGTGCGTCACGGCCGCGTGTCCGCAACCCACCACCACCTCGCCGCGTTATGGCAGCCTCGACGCGGTCTTAGTTGCCGGGGCCAACGCCGAGTCACCCAGCTCGGAAGAACTTCGTATCGCCAGGCCGTCGGGAATGGCGAGCAACACCGTCGGGATGGAGATACGCAAGAGCGACACGATCTCGACCTCGCGTAAGACCCGTGCCGTCATGACGCTGCTCGAGAGCTATGAAGTGACGCTCGATACCGGCACGATCATCATCATCGAGAATCCTTCCGTCTTCGTTCGGCTTGGGCAGCTCTTCATCAGAAAACTGACAGGCAGCCGCGACTCGATGGTCGTTCACACGAAGCACTCGACGATTCTCGACAAGGGGACTTCCTTCTTCGTTCGCGTTCCCCGCGAAGACAGCTCACAGGTGTTCGTAGCCGAAGGTGCGGTCAGCGTAACATCGCGAAGCGGAGTAGTGTGGCCGCGAATGACTTACGCTGCCGGCGAGGGCGGTACGTTCGTCGGCGCGCGCGCCCCCATCCGCATGCGTGTCGCACCGGCTGCATTGAGCGTCGAGCTGTCGTGGGTGCAACGCGTGGACTCGGTCAAGCGCATTCGTAGATCCCTGATTGACCCGCGATACGAGACACCGTCACAACCCGTCGTGCGTCAGCCATCTCCTGTCGAAGGGTACCCAACGCCGGTTACACGCCCGCCAACGCGCGGCGAGGCGGTGACCACACGCATCTGCCGGGTGCCGGACATCATTAACCGCCCGGAGACGGAGGCACTGAAGCTGATCACCGCCGCCGGCTACGTCGCGCGGCGTCGCGGGGACAGCGGCGACTACGTTGCCACGCAGTCGCCCGAGCGGAACTCATCGGCCCCGTGCGGGGAGTCGATGACCTACACCATGACAACGCGCGTCCGCTACTGAGACGCATCGCGTCGGCGTTTCGTTTCCCGTTTATCCTCGGTCCGTAGTCAGTCGTCGATCGTCGATGGCGGTCGGTCCTGAGTCCGCAGAGTCCTGAATCTGCAGTCCTCACAAGACTTCCTACTCCTTCTTCACCTTGACCGTGTAGTCACCCATTCCGCTCGCGCGGTTGAAGTGGCGCACCTGCACGAAATAATCACCTGCCACCAGACCCGCACTGATACGCGCGTTGGTCGCGAAGCCCGAGTCATCGTCCTCGGCAATCAGTGCCGTCTCGCTGTCCGGACCGAAAAGCTTCATCACGACATCGGTCGGGCCGCGCGTGTCTACCGCATACCGGCCGTCTGACGCGGCGGTGAACCGGAACAGGTCTTCCTCTCCCATCTTGCCGATCGATGCAGCGGTACGGCGCTCGGCGTTGACCTTGAGCTCGACTGCCTCCGCCACCGTTGGTCCGGTCTTCGGGTACATCTTCGCTCCGGCGATGAACTGCTTGTCCAGGCCGGAAAGAACGTGATTTGCCTCGGTGCCGACTCCGTTGACGGTCCAGCTCGCCGGGAAGAAATACAGCATGATGGATTGCGGATCGAACTCCGTCCCGTTCACCTGATCCGCTTCGTACTTGCGCAGGATGTTGTGACGTGTCGTGGGCTCGTCCCAGAAGTTCGGCGATCCCGCCATCTCCCGAATCACGACCTCTTCGTTCCACTGAACGCCGCCCGCGGGGCTCAGAAGTTCGTGCGCGAGGCCGAGCGCGTGTCCGAACTCGTGTGCCGCGGTCCCTCCGTCGAGGAAGCCGAGGTTCATCGTCGCTTCATTGGCTGGAATGCTGCGGCAATCGGTTCCGATGTACGACCAGGCACCGTCGCTCGAATCGAACGTGATACGAATTTCCGCATCAGGTGCAGTCCCGAAATCCAGCTTTAGATTTGCGACGTGAGTCCACCACTGGGCCTGCTCGCGCGCCTTGGCCTGGTTCGAGGAACTGCCGTCCATGAAGCGAACCCGCAGCGTCGAGCCGTTCATCCACGCCTTCCCGATCGGTGATATCGCACGCTGTCGTCCGCCGCTTCGTGGTATTGTGCGAGTGGGCTGGTACTCCCGCTGCTTCTGCGGAAGCACGCGATCGATGCAGACCTTTGTGCGCTCGGCCATGATCTTCTCCTCCCCTCTCGATTACGGTGTGAGAACCGCCTGCCAGAACACGTGGGCTACTTCGGGATGCGCGATGTCGCTGTGCGCACCGGAGAAGCCGCCTCCCTCCTTGATCACGTCGCTCGCCTCGACGTTGTACACCCGGCCGCGCTCGAACTGGTAGCGGTGGTTGGCGCCTTCCATCCGTATGTCTTCGGCGACAGCGCCAAGTCCCTGAATACCGTAGGACCCGATTCCTCCGTACTTCGGCAGGTCGTCGTCGCCCAGTACCACCTGGCGCGCAACCTGGGCTCCTTTGGGATACAGTTTTCCTACCGCGGTATCCTTTGACGATCGCGTCGTGACGATCGGGCCCTCCACCAGATGCTCGTCGACGATGCGGCGAAAGTAGCCCGGCTTGCCGTCGGCTTCGTCGATGCTTGCGCAATACGACCAGAGCGACAGCGCGCCCTGCACGAGATACAGCGAATGCACCGGGCGGCTGAGCGCCGGTTTGTTCGGCGGGCCCGCCACAGCCGCGGAGGCTACGATGCATCCGAAGCTGTGGCCCATCAGATGAAACCTGACTCCGGGCTTTGCGACCTGTTGAAGCTCGCGCAGTAGATCGTGTGCTCCGCTTTCACCGAACTTCCGGGCGCGATCCTTCATCTTCCAGAATGAAAGCTGCCGAACGGGGCCGATGACGGCTTCGCGCAACTTGCTTCCGAAACCGAGCATCCCGGGTCTGCGCACCGTGTCCGCTCCGGCGGTCTCGAGCGACTCATGGTAGATGCTGTCAGGATTCCAGGGTTCGTGGTCGGTCCCTGGCGCTGCGCCGAGGTCACCGGTCGCGAGACCCGACTCGGCGTAGAGCGTTTCATACGCCTCCATCACGTCGGGCGGAATCGATTCATCGGCCTGCTCCTCACGGCGAGACGCCTCGATGATCGTGCGCAGGGCGTCGCGCGCAGTCGGCGTATCGGCGATGCTGGCGGCGAACTGCTCCACTTCGTCCTCGATGGACGGCATGTCATCACCCTCCGCTGCGAGCACGCCGTCTTCGGCATCGGGAATCTTCTCGTCGCCCCACGGAAGGCTTGGCCAGTGCAGTCCGACAACGAGCGACTTGAATCCCGGGCGCACACCGCGAGCAGTATCCATGTCACTCCGGCTCCTTCCCATCTCGCCAACCCATTTGTCATACTGCTCGATCGCGGAGCCGACATCTCCTTTCCAACCGTGACTGACAAAGAAGACATCGGTGATTCCGCCGGCCGGATCGCCGACTGCTTTTTTCACGGACTCGCTCAGCTTGGCGCCGCCTGGTTCGCCGCGCTCGCGTCCGTCTTCATCGTA
>JALYOO010000284.1 GCA_030856845.1 Gemmatimonadota bacterium | reverse complement strand
GGTCAGTGTACGGCAGATGCACCGGCCCGATATCGAGACCTTCGAATTGATGGACCGGCTTTCCAGCCCACTGTATGATCGTCCGCACACCTTCCTTTTCAAGATGCGCGCGAAGCTCGTCTCGCCGGCCGGCTTCCACCTCGTAGTTCTGGTACACATCGAAGTGATCGGGATCATCGTCCGGCCCCGGTGGAAGCACGATGTCGTCGAGTCCATCCAGCCCTTCGCGGTACATCCGCGCGATGGCCCGCCGCCGTTCGATCTCGGCGTCGAGCTGCCGAAGCTTCACGTTGAGCACCGCTGCGTGGAGATTGTCGAGGCGCGAGTTGAGCCCCCACGTCACGACCAGCCCGTTCTCATCGCGGCCATGGTCGCGCAGCAGCAGCATCTTGCGAGCCATCTCCGGATCATTTGTCGTGAGGCCGCCGCCATCGCCGAAGCAGCCGAGGATCTTGGCGGGATAGAAGCTGAACTCCGCCGCCAGGCCGAAACCGCCGGCGTTGCGACCCTTGAACTTAGACCCGAGCGCCTGCGCCGCGTCCTCGATGATGACGAGATCGTGCCGGTCGGCAATGGCCTGCAACGCATCCATGTCGCAGGTGCGGCCGTTGAGCTGCACCGGCATGATTGCACGGGTGCGCGATGTCACCGCCGCCTGGGCGGCGGCGGGATCGAGCATGTGGTCCGGCCCGCACTCGACGAGCACCGGTTTTGCGTCCGCGAAGTGAATGGAAGCCGCGGAAGCAACATATGTGTGAGAGGGAACGATCACTTCGTCGCCAGGGCCGACTCCCGCCGCCCTGAGGGCGATAATCAACGCGTCGGTGCCATTGGCGACACCGATGGCGTGGGTCGCTCCCGTGAAACTGGCGAGCGATGCCTCGAACTCGACGAGATCGCTCTGAAGGATGAAGGCGCCCCTCTCCATCACGGCCGTCATCGCCGCCAGAATCTCTTCCCGCTGCTGCCGGAACAGATGGGGATAGCGGAAAAACGGAATGGACATGCCGGTCGGAGCTGATGAAGTCATGCAGAGCAGGGAGGACAGAGTGCAAGGGCTGCCAGCCGCACATCAGGAGCGGATCCGGCCGATTCGCCAACTCGTTGTGCCAGTACAATCTACCGCGCTCCGAGCGCCGTGTGCCAGTGTACGGGACACGCAAAGACTTCCCTCGTTCAGTCCCGGTGACCCGGCAACTCCGTCGATCACCGGCGATCGCCCGCGCACGAGCATCGACGCACGTCATGCGTTTATGCCGACACCGCCGCGCGGTCAGGAGCGCTGAGCTGCTTTCAGCCCGAAGTAATGCCGGCGGGCTCGCTTCTCCAGCTCGTATTTCGCTCGAGTTAGACGGCTGCCGGTGGTGCTGTGCTCTCGATGCGACACGCGGAGCTGTGGAAGGTGCCATACCGGCATCTCGAGCCGTTCTGCCGTTACGGCAATCGTAAGCTCTTCGGCGAACATCGGCACGGTGGTATCGAGACGCCCCCCGCGATCGAAAAACTCTGATGAGAAAATCACGAACGCGCCGTGGGGCGCGTAGATCCGTTCCGCGGTGCTGCTGTCAGCCAGGCCGGCGCTTCGGCGCGACGCATTCTCCCTGAACGAGCGCCACAGTCCGCGAACAGCGAGCAGCGATGTCGCCATTCGATAGCCCGAGTCGTACAGCATCCACTTCATCTCCGACAGCTTTCCCAGGCGGCTGCGCAAAATGGGATTCTGGTCGCGACCGGTTGCCAGCGAGATGATGCTGGGCCCGATGATTGGATAGCGCACCGGGTCCAGTGAGCGCAACCGCCGAACAAACTCTGAATCCTCCACGGTCACGTCGTTGTTCGAGATGATGACCCACCTCGGCAAAGGCCCTCTCGCGCTGAGTTCGTCGAGGGCGAACGCTGCGCCGCCCCAGTAGTACAGATTCTTCGGCGCTCGAAGTACGCGCACCGGAAATAAGTATGAGCCAACTTGCCCCGCCGGCTGGACCGGATCCGCGGCGAGCTCGGCCGGCGGGTCGAGAATCCTATCGTTCTCGACGACGATGACTTCGATCCCGCGTGGATCAGACTGTGCGCGCAGGCTTTCGATGAAGGAGGCCGTGTCGGCAGGGTTGTGATACTGCACCGTGATGAACGCAACGTCACAGAGCCCCGTGGCTAAATCATCGTCGGCGGATGGCGCCGTCACTGCAGAGGCCGTTACGTGCGCCGGCCGGCGCATAGAATCACCTGGTGAATTCTGTCCGGCTCATTCGCGGAAATCGGCGTCGCGCTTTCGCGATGAGCGGCGAGCGACGCAATGTCGCGAGGCATCGATTGCAGACGGCCGAACACGATCCGCTTCATTAGCCGCCGTGCCTGCATGCTTTCGGGAATCAAATTCAGCCGCACCGCGAGCTGCTTGAGCGGCTTGAACACACGGCTGCGGGCCGACGGCGCGTTCATCGGTATGATTCCAAAACATTCCGGTGCAAAGCCGTGTCTGCGCAGCAACGCCGAAAGCCCCATCGCCCCGTAACGCTCGAAGTACAGCGGGTGGTTGGGGTTGAAGTCAGGACAGTCCTTGTTGATCGCGGATATCAGCACGCATCCGCCGGGCTTCAGGATCCTCCGGGCGTCTGCAAGAAACTCGGTGGCTGACGGCAGAAAATAGATCGTCTCCAGCAAGGTCACGACGTCTACCGAGGCGTCCGCAAATGGAAGCCTTTGAGCATCCGCAAGGGCAAGCGGAATGGCTGGGCCATACGTGGTACGCACCGTTTTCAGATTGTCTTCGCTCAAGTCGCAGGCGAAAACCACTTTCGCGCTGCGGCGAAGAAGGCCCAGGCCCTGGCCTGTCCCGCAGGCAACCTCGAGCACTATGCGATCGTGACAGTAGCCGGAAGTCCACTGATAGCGCGCGACCAGGCGGTCGATCTGCGTTTGCCCCGCGGGCTCGCCGGCGACATCCGTTATCGCAGGGCCAATGAGGCGCCGCGCGCGAGCCGTATCAGTTGCGTGCATCACCGTTCCGCGCGGCAAAGTCGAGAACGAATTCAGCCATGTCGCCGTAGACCTTCTCTGCCGCATAGTGGTTGCGGTACGCTTGCAGACTATTGGACGCCATCTCATCGCGTATTCCGTCACTCCGCATCTCGTCGATGGCCTTCACCAGACTGGCCGGGTCGCCGCCTTCATACGGAAGTCCGCAGCGATGCTCTTCGATGACCCGCCGTGCGTCACCTCCGATACTCAGCAGAACCGGCAGTCCCCCCGCCATGTACTCGAACAGCTTGTTGCCGACCGTCAGAAAACCGGGACGATACGGGGCCAGGCCCGCCCAGGCGATACTCCGCATGTATACAATGCGGGGAATGTCCACCCATCCGGTGAAGACGACATTCGGAAGCGAGCCCGCGAGCCGCCGCCACTCGGGTTCGAAATCGCCCGATCCGCTGAAAACGAACTGCACGTCGTCGCGCTGGCGCTCCGCAAGAATGCGCGCTGCGAGTATTGGCGTGCCGAGGTCGATCCAGCGGTTGTACGTGCCGACGTACCAGATGATCCTGCGATCTGTCCGGACTCCCGATGCCTCCATGTCCACCGCCGCGGCGCTCAGCGCTTCGTCCGATGCCGGAAGCTCAGGGTACGCGAGCGGAAACACCGCGTCCCGGTTCGTCACTTTACGTCCGGCGTGGCGAAGGGCCCAGTCGAGAAACGAAGGCGCAATCGCGATGAGACCGGTCGCCAGCGTGACCGAAGTCCGCAGCTCGCGGTACAGCGGGGTCAGCGCCAGGCGCGCCATCGGCCTCGCGGCAGGAGGCACGAGAGAGAGATAGATGTCCGGGTGGAGGTCTCGCACATCCACCACCACCGGGATGTTGCGACGCGATCCGAATCGGGCCGCCGCGGCGGCGAGCTCCACTGTCGGCATTGTCGCGAAGATTACGTCGGGTGCGGGCTCGGCTGGGTGAGCGGCAAGTCTCTCGAAGGCTCGCGCTATCTGATAGTGATTTACCAGCCGGTCGAGCGAGATGTTCACCGAGTAAGATCGCGCGTAGAGCAACCGCAGGGTCAATGTTCCTTCGAGCCTGATTTCCGAATCCACCTGCGCTCGCTGCCGCTTGTGAGTGTGATCGAAGGTGGATGTCCACCAGACGACATCGTGTCCGCGATCCGCCAGCATTCGCGCAAACAGGCTCATACGCAGCTGACGTTCATTTCCCGCATCGATCGGCAACGGTTCGCCGACGTGCACCAGCCACACGCGCATCTTCGGTGAGCCTCTAGCCGTTGAAGAAATCAACGGCGCGCTGAATCTGCGTGCGGTCCACCTGGGGGCCGGTGGGAAGCGAAACGATCCTTGCCGACAGCGCCTCAGCGTTCGGACAGGACCCCGGCTCATAGCCAACCTGTCGCAGTTTTTCTCCTTTCAGCGGATGAACCGGAGTGGCATAGAAGTCCGCCAGCTCTACGCGCGCCTCACGCGCGCCATCCAGTACCGCGCTCTTGTCACCGACCAGCACCGGATACCTTCCGAACACCGGATCGACGTTCCTCGAAACAGGAAAGTGCGCCACACCTCGCGCGCGAATCCGAGTCCGATACTCCTCGCCCACCCAGCGGCGGTGTGCTGTCTGACTGTCCAGCAGTGCGAGCGCGCGATGAAGCAGCCGTGCCTGTATCGCTCCCATTCGACGCGTAAAATCGGGTCCGGGGGCGCTCGGTTCCGACATGTCGTTGTAGTTGCCGCGTATCAGGCCCGCCGAGACGAGGGAACGAAACAGCGACCGGACCGTCCAGTACGTCGACGGCCGGTAAGCCGCCTTGTGTGCGAGAAACATTGTGGCCAGCTGAAGTTGCACCGCGGCTGACGGAGGTTCGTAACGGGAATAATCAGCATCGAGAGCTGCCGCGAGGACAACATCGTTGGCGACGGCACTGCCGCCGATTCCGACGAATGCCGGTTTCGACGCCTCGTACGAATAAAAGGCAGCTGCTCCGAACGACCCCACCTGCCGGCCGTCAACTCGTGAAGCAATCGTGTGGGCGCAATCCTCCACCACAGGAAGCCCGTGCTCCTTCGCAACACCGCCGAGCGACGAGACGTTAGCCGGCAACCCGAAAGTGTGCTGGATCACTACTGCCCGCGTCCGTTCGTTGATTTTTCGGACGAGGTCCCCTGGATCCATGTTGGGACTGCCTTCCTCGACATCGACGTATCGAGCGCGGGCTCCGAGCGCCAGCACAGCTTCTGGAACCGCTATGCAGGTAAAGGCCTGAATCGCGACTTCGTCCCCGGCGCTCACACCGAGTCCGCGCAGGATCGCTTCGAGAGCAACTCTGCCGCGGAAGTAAGTCAGTCTCGCGAGGGCGGTTGCGTCGACAGGTGGCTCGAGCCGCTGCCCAATTGCATCCGTGGCTAGCGAAGCGGCCGCCGTGGCGTCACGGGAGGTGGACATGATTGGTTGGTCGGGGTGCGGCAGGACTGGGCCGGATTTTTTTTCAGACCCCACGCGTCCGGCGCGACCGCAACGAGGGTAGCGTGGCAACCGCAGCGCGGAAGCGGTCGCTCTCCGAATCGGGGCGCTGGAGCCGGCGGCGGGTGAGGTCCGCAATGAGAGCAAGGAGCGAAAGAGCGACGGCGCTTGCTGCGCCGGCGATCGTTGTCTTCGCGATGATTCGCTTTCTCACTTTGGGAAGTCCGGCCGGAAGGGGGTCCTGAACCACCACCGTCGGCGTCGCTTCCAGCTCGCGCGCAAAGGCCGCATCGCGCTCAGTGATGGCCTGAGTGTAAACCTGTTCCGCAAAC
>JALYOO010000250.1 GCA_030856845.1 Gemmatimonadota bacterium | reverse complement strand
TCGTTCGGCAGCGTCCCTTCCCGATCCTCGACCGAGCCGGACATGTAATACTTCAGCGTTTCACTGCCGCCCTGCACGCTCAGATTGTACTGCTGCTGAAGCCCGTTCTTGAGCCAGGGATCCAGATAGAAATAGGGAGCCGGCTCGGGCGCGAAGGGCTGCAGTTTCTGAAATCCCTGCTGCGTCTCGAGGGCCCATGTGGTCCGACCCGAACGACCTTTTTTGGTGAAGATCTGAATGACGCCGGCAGCCGCTTCCGTGCCATAAAGCGTCGATGCAGCCGCTCCCTTGATTATCTCAATTCGCTCGATGTCAGACGGGTTGATGTCGTTGAGCGGGCTCTGGCTCTCGTTGTTGCTTCGCCGTCCCACCACGGAGGGATTCGGATAAGGATCGCTCCGCACACGAACGCCATCTATATAGAACAGCGGCTGATTGCTCATGGTGGCGCTGACGTTGCCCCGCAGACGGATCTGGGCAGCGCCACCGATCTGTCCCGAGCCCTGAAGCACCGTCATGCCGGGCGCCTGCGCCTGAAGCAACGTCTCCAGGTTGATCGGAATCTCCGGCGAGTTCGCGGGGCTGAGCACGCTGATGGCGTTTCCAACCTCTCGCTGCCTCGCACCGCCTGGCGTACCGGTGACGATAATCTCGTCAAGCTCGAGCGCGGCCTTCGACATCACGATGTCGGCAATCGCAGACGTAGCGCCTGACCCGACGCTGACCGTGCGGACTGCCGGCTTCAAGCCAATCAGGATCACCCGTAGCTGGTGGGTTCCAACCGGGACATTGAGGAGCCTGAATCGCCCGTCGTCTCCGGTCAGGCCGCCAATTTGAGTTCCCGCCAGGAACACCTGGGCTGAGACTACCGGCTGCTGGTTTCCGTCGGTGATAACGCGACCACTGACGGTGCCGACAGCCTGCGCTGCAGCACCTGGAGCGATTGCAAGCAGCAGAGCCACGACCAGTACCACCGACCGTGCTATCGAAGCGAGGTACCGCCATTCACGTGCGTTCGAACTCATTCTAGCTCCCTGTTTGCGAGGCGTATTGCGGAAGGGGGACAACAAATCCTGAGTCACAATGAACATTGAAACCGACAGAGTTAACCTGCGTCTCCGCGACGGCAGTACAAAACCGCTGATTCAGCCAAACGATTGGAGCAACTGTATCAGTCGTTTGTTTCAAACCTTTGTTTGACGCGAAGATACGGGGCGTCCGATGCCTGTCAAGAGCCCAGATTTTCAAGAGTTGGCTTATCGTCCGCGTAACGGGGCGCATCGTATCGCCGCGTTCTCTGGAACCTGATAACCGCGTTACACTGGCCCGCCAGCCGAGCGTGGCTTCTTGTGGCGAGCTGCTTCAGTCTGCCGCTTTTCCCTCGAACAGCGCTTCGGTAGGAAAAGTCTGCGCTCCATTCTGAGTGCAGATCGCGTAACTCCCCCCGGCGTAGAACGAAACACCAGCGTACCGACTCCTATTGTCGAGCCCGTAGTAGCTCATGCCGAAATTCGGCAGGCCGCGGCTGTTCAGCAGCCGCTTCTCGACTGTGCTTTTCTGCACGCGACGGCATGCGTCCACCATCGCATCCGTGGGATGCATTCCCTTTCTCATGTTGTCGACGATGACGAAAGACGAGAGACCATAGAGGTTCGCCTCTCCGCGCCCGGTCGACCCCGCAGCACCTACCTCCTGGTCGACATACAGGCCCGCGCCCAGAATCGGCGAATCACCCACTCGGCCGGGAATCTTCCACGCCAGCCCGCTGGTTGTTGTGACGCCGCAGATCTGTCCCTTCGCGTTGATTCCGTCACAGTTGATGGTTCCATACATGTACTCGCTATCGAGAATTCCTTCCGCGATCATCTGCGTGCGCACTTTTTGCTCGGCCTCTGCCCGCTTTTTAGGATCGAGGTAGTGAAACGGGTCCGTTCGCCGTTTCCATTCCAGCCACTGCCTTCGCGAGTTCTCGGTGTTGAGGTCGTTCTCGACCGTTACGCCGAGGCCGCGGGCAAACTGCTGGGCTCCGCTTCCGATCAGAAGGTGGTGATCCGTCTGCTCCATCACCTCTCTCGCAACGAGCGACGGAGTGCGGATTCCTTCCAGCCCCGCGACACCTCCCGCACGACGCTTCGGGCCGTGCATCACGCACGAGTCGAGCTGCACAACTCCTTCGGCATTGGGAAGTCCGCCGTAACCGACGCTGTCATCCAGCGGATCGAGCTCGACGATATTGACACCCGCGATCAGCGAGTCGAGAACGTCCGCCCCCCCAGTCATCATGGCGAACGCCTTTTCGACGCACGTCTGCGTCCCGCCGTTCCTGAAACGGTTTCCGTTTCCTGACGAGATGACAAGCGGAGTCGAAGCGGATCGAATCAGCACCGATGGAAAGCCTGTCGTCAGCGCCGATTGCGCGGTGGACTTTGCAGGTATCGCCATCGAGAGTCCAGCCGCTGTGCCGGTGACCACGAAACCGCGACGGTTGATCTTCTCTGTCATTCTGTGCGCCCCGTTGATCGTTTATCGGATCTTCACAGAAGCTACGGCGCGCGTATAGTTTCCCGCTACAAATGTCCGAGTCCGGGGAACCGAAAGAGAATCCCGCTGGTGTTGTGTCAGCGGATGCCGCCATCGGAGTAGTACGCCGTGAGCACGACCTCCTCGGCGAAAGGGACGTGCCGGGTGACGCCCTTTATGGGATACAGACGCTGCGGGCGATGGAGAACTTCGCCATCAGCGGGGTTGAGCTTCGGGAATTTCCGAGTCTCATCGGCGCGATCGCTGCGGTCAAGGAAGCCGCTGCCGAAGCGAATCGTGACCTGGCGCTGCTCGAACGCGACGTAGCCGACTCCATCGTCGCGGCCGCTCGCGAAATCCGCAGTGGTCTTCACCACGAACATTTCCGCGTGGACATGATTCAGGGTGGAGCGGGGACCTCGACGAACATGAATGCCAACGAGGTGATCGCAAATCGGGCGCTCGAGATAATGGGCCGCACACGCGGACAGTACGACCTCGTCCATCCCAACAACCACGTCAACCTCAGCCAGTCCACGAACGACGTTTATCCGACGGCGATCAAGCTGGCGATGCACCAGAGCATCGATGACCTGAAGGAGGCGATGGGCGCGCTGGCCGGCGCGTTTCTGCTCAAGGGCGAAGAGTTCGCGCCGCACATCAAGATGGGCCGCACGCAGCTGCAGGACGCGGTGCCGATGACACTCGGGCAGGAGTTCACTGCGTTCGCTCACACGATGCTCGAGGATGTCGAGCGCCTGACCGAAGCACAGGCACTCATCCGAGAAATCAACATGGGTGCGACCGCGATTGGCACCGGCATCACGGCATCGCGCGGCTACGCGGATTCGGTACGCCGGCATCTCTGCCGCATCACGGGGCTCGAGCTGATCACTGCTCCAGATCTCGTCGAAGCGACGTCGGATACCGGAGTGTTCGTGCAGCTGTCCGGAGTGCTGAAGCGGTGCGCGGTCAAGCTGTCCAAGATCTGCAACGACCTTCGCCTGCTGAGCTCGGGGCCGCGGGCGGGATTCGGCGAGATCAACCTCCCGCCAATGCAGCCCGGATCTTCCATCATGCCGGGCAAAGTGAACCCGGTCATGCCTGAGGTCGTGAATCAGGTCTGCTTCGACATCATCGGCGGCGACGTCACCGTCACGCTGGCCGCTGAGGGCGGTCAGCTTCAGCTCAACGTATTCGAGCCGATTATCGCTTACCGGCTG
>JALYOO010000229.1 GCA_030856845.1 Gemmatimonadota bacterium | reverse complement strand
GAATCAGGGTCAGCCTCGCCGCCTGCTGATGAGGTAGAGCACGACGATATAAAAGGTGGCCAGGGAGATCATGACGATCCCGCCGCGCAGCGATACGGGAAGGAGGTACGACGCGTTAGTGCCGTCGGTCGCTATGAGATACACCCATTCGTCCAGCGCCATCCCGAGACCCGCGCCGAAGGTGGCGCAGGCAACGTCCATCCATAGTGAGCGTCCCTGGAACAGCACAGCCGGTATCCCACCCGCGGTAATCAGCAGAAGGCCGGTGAAAAGGTGGTGGATGTTGTAGCCCGCAACGTCGAAGTCCGAATTTGGCGAAAGCTGCAGCGACATTCGCAGCACAACGAATGTCGCGATCAGCGAGACGAGGACGACGCGGGCGCGTCTTTTATCGATATACACAGGGGATCAAGGTTGGAGTTCGTCTTCAAATTACGTGTCGCGCGGGGTGCTTCAATGCGATGGGTTGACAAATCTCACTTCGATGCCAATATTTTGGCATGTGCCAAATTATTGGCATAGGAATAAAGCTGGAGAGTCATTCCACATCACCCTGCCAACGATGACCAAGCGTGAGCCACACATCGACCTCAGCCGGCGGGAACGTCAAATCATGGATGTCGTCTATCGGCGTGGCTCCGCGACGGCCGCAGAGATTACCCGTGATCTGCCCGAACCGCCTACTTCTACCGCCGTGCGGACGACGCTGCGCATCCTCGAGGACAAAGGGCACCTGACCCACTCCCAGGATGGCGTCCGCTTCGTCTACAGTGCGGTGGTGGATCGAGAACAGGCCCGCGAGTCGGTAATCAGGCACGTGGTGCGTACTTTCTTCGACGGCTCCGCCGAGCAGGCTATGGCAACGCTGATCGATCGTTCGGGGAGAGATCTGTCAGACGACGAGCTGGACCGAATGGCAGGGCTGATCGCGAAGGCGCGGAAGCGACAGGACAGGGGGAAGCGAACATGACCGCCGAATTCTTCACCTCGATCATCTCCATGGACCCGGCGATGATCGCGACGCTGCTTGTCGAAATTGGACTTCTGGGGGATGAGCAATGGCAAGTTCGCATTGCAGCGGTTGACGCTCTCGGGGCAAGCAACGATGGCAGGGCGGTAGAGCCACTGCGCCGGTTGCTGCGAGATCGTCACGAGGTCGTCCGCGGAGGCGCCGAAGCGGCGATACAACGGCTGTCGCGATAAGTTGAATTACCGGCTGCCGTTCTAACGCAACTTCTATATTGGCTCCCATGGATTATCTGCAACGTATGTTCGCCCATATGAGGTGGGCGGACCGGCATGTCCTCGACAGCCTCATCGCCGCGGCCGGCGAACCTCCAGCGACTGCGCTCGTGTTGTTTTCCCATATCGTCGCCGCCGAGCACGTCTGGCTGTCGCGGATTCAGGGTGTGGCGCAACAGGTTTCGGTCTGGCCCACCCTGTCACTCCACGACTGCGCCCGCATTGCGCAGGAGAATGCGGAAGGCTTCGAATCGCTTCTCCGGGAGGGTGGTCCTGATGCGCTGTCCCGTTCCGCCACCTACAGGAACAGTGCGGGAGCGGAGTTCACCACTCCCGTCGACGACATTCTGATCCACGTCTCGCTGCACGGGTGTTATCATCGCGGTCAGATTGCGGCGCTTCTGCGTGGAAGCGGCATGGTGCCGACGCCGACCGACTACATCGGCTTCGTGAGAGGCGTTCCGGCTGCCTCGCGAGGCGACGGAGCTAACGGGTCGGGGACGGAGCGCCCTTCGTCCCCCGGCGCTGACGTGTAACCCGGATCGGAGGGACGTACAGCGAAAGCTGGGATCGAGCAACCCGGCGACTGACTGGGGCTGCCCGATCATCCATTTGAAAAACCGGGACAGCGGTTCACAGACTGAACCAGGTACAAAGCCTTCACCAGCAGAGTGCTGTCTGGCCGGGCACGTGTGCAGAAAAGGACGACGTCATCGTTCGCGTTCCAGTTTAAGGGTCAGGTGCGAGTTCGGGCAGCGTCATTGCTTGAGCGCTGCCTGCATGAGGTTGGTGAAGTCGGTGTCTCTTTCGATCGTGCGGGCAGCTGCCATGAACGCTTCGCGAATTGCGGGAGTTTTGATCAGCCCCTGCTGGATCGCGGCGCTTAAGGTGACTCGTTTGTCCGAATCGGACGTCATCTGGCGGCCGACTGACTTGAAGACGGCGATAGTGACTTCCGGATCTGCGTGGCCGTAGGGCAGTGCAGACGTCAGTGTCACGCGAAAATCGAAGCCGGAATGGCGCTTGTGACCGGAACGAATGTTGAAATTCTCTCACGCGGAGCACCGCGGCGGCCCCCGTTCATGCTGCTTGCTCTTCAACTGCCTACTTACGCCGATCAGACGGAGTACGTCGCAATATTGCATAGAATATTGCGCCCCTATCGACGGCGCGTGATCAACGCGGAACTCTGAGCCGTGAGATAGAGCGCGAGCCTGTCGAAACGCGGAAGGTCCCCTGAGTCAGGCGCTCATCCTGCATCGGGATGAAAGTAAGACGGACGCATGAGCGCCTCGGATGCGCCTGTTTCACGCTGATACGGGAGTCCTTCGATGAAACGATCACCCCGGCAAAGTTTGAGTCTGCTGGCCGCGGTTCTGCTGGGCGCGGCGCCATTGGGTTTCGGACTCTTTCGCGCCTGGAGCACGGGAGATGACCTTCGGATGGTCTGGATGGCGCTGGCGGCAACGATCTTTGCGGCCGGTGTGCTGGCTGCTTCGATCGGACGACGACGGTCCAGGCATGCGGTGTTCATCCAATCGATAGTCATACTCGTGGTCTCGACGCTACTGGCGGGAACAATCGGGTTCCTTCTCGGGGCAACGGCCGGTCCCGGCGTGTGGATGGTGGCCATGGTCCTCGGTTCCTGTCTGGCTTCATCGAGCGCCTTCGTTGCATTCTCGCGTCCGGACACTGGCTGATCAGGGGTTTCGTTCGCAGCCGTGGCCGATGGTTCGGGCACTCGAATCCTTCATTTCGGATTTTACGGCTTCGCTCTCCCTCTATCTCTATAATCGATGCGACCCACGTCTGTTCGTACTCTGGATCCCGACGCCGGGCCACAAGTGTCGGTTGCCGGAAACAACTACCGCACGCTTGTCTCAGGGCAGCAAACCGGCGGCGCGTATGCCGTCATCAACATGGTTGTCCCGCCCGGTGGTGGCCCAGGTCCACACGCTCACGCCGCGCCATGCAGGAAGGATTCTTTGTCATCGCTGGCGAGGTCGTGGTGCGGTCCGAAACGCAGACATACACGGCGAGGCGGGGCTCGTTTGTCGACATTCCAACAGGTGGAGCAGTGCACAGTTTCAAGAATGAGTCTACGGAAGTCGCTCATCTGCTGTGCATTGTAGTCCCCGCTGGCCTGGAAGAAATGTTCGCCGAAGTAGGCAAACCGGTAACTTCCGGCACTTTCCTTCCGCCGCCTGTGCCGGGGCCCGAAGAGTTATCGCGTCTGCAGGCGATCGCTCGCAAATACGGTCAGGAGCTGTTTCCGCCCACCTATTTCAGTGACAATGCCGGAAGTTAGAGCGGAGTATCCGGATCAGAGCACTGCAGTGGTTTGAGCAACGTCTGCGAAACCCGCATCCATCCATCCCAACGCCGCGGCGTTTGGCTTGGCATCAATTTCAGTCACAGCCTGGCATTGTTCTCTTCGGTGGCGGCGTGCTGCTTCTGGCCTGGATTAATTTTCCGGTTTTCGCCGCCAGCCCTCTCCTGCAGGCGCACGAGCAGCAACTATTTCGAGGGGTCGACGATCGTGACAGAAAGGGAGCGTGTATGTCCGAAGTGCAGTAACGCGATGGAGCCGGGCTTCGTCCTGGATCAAACGTATGGCGCGAATACGCAGAGCTCCTGGATTGAGGGTGCTCCCGAGCGAAGCGTCTGGACAGGAATCAAACTCAAAGGGCGCGAGCGCTATGCGGTAACCACATTCCGATGTTCCACCTGCGGTTACTTGGAGTCCTATGCGTCGCAGGCCTGACGCGCGCTGCAGCTGATAACCCTGCGATCGATGCTAGCTCGCTTCAGGGTCATCAATCACTTGTCATGATGAACAGCGGTGCGCCGTCGAACTCGTAGATCGGGCGCAACCGCTCCATGTTGTAATACTTCTTGACGTCGACGATCTTCTTTTCCGAGGTCACACTCGTGATCGAAACGCTGTCGTAAAACCCGCGGTGGACGCTCACGAGACGGCCGAATTGCTTCTTCAGAATCAGGTCGAGCGCGAGATTGCCGAACGCCATCGGGACGATCGAGTCGAGCGCATCCGGATCGCCTGAACGAACGAGATAGCCGAGTCGCTGGCTAACGACATCGATGCGGCGACCCTTGTTGTACCTGGGTGAGTATTCCTTGAGCGCAGCCGCGACCTTGTCACCGATGCCGCCGAGCTTGCGGTGTCCAAACATGTCAGTCTCTTCGGTCTCGAAGCTCATTCCTTCCTGCGTCTTCAGCTGCGCTCCCTCCGATACAAGCGCCACCGAGTATTTGCTCGGATTCCTGTTGTGATCGTGGGTCATCAGCTCCGTGAGACTCTCGACGTCGGCCGCGTACTCGGGGATGAGGCAACGGTCGGCGGCACCAGCCATCGTCGGCAGCAGCCCGGTGAAGCCGGCGTACCTACCGAACACTTCGATGACGAGAAAGCGCTCGTGTGATCCGGCCGAGGTGCGCAGCCTGTGAGTCAGCTCGATCGTGCGCGTGACGCAGGTACTGAAGCCGATGCAGTAATCGGTGCCGTACACGTCGTTGTCCATCGTCTTCGGGATGGCGACGACGTGCACCCCCTCGTCGTGCAAACGTTTGGCATAGCTGAGTGTATCGTCGCCCCCGATTGGAATCAGTACGTCGACTCCCATGTGCTCGAGGTTCCGGAGCACGTCCTTCGTGATGTCGTTGAGCGGTTCGTCGTAACCGGTGAGGTGCGCCGGCATTCGCCCGAGTGGCAAGTGGCTTGGGCGCGTTCGAGAAGTGTGAAGGAACGTACCGCCGGTACGGCCGGCGCGATTCACGATGGCCTCCGTGAGCTCCTGCACGTTTTCAGAGTTGTCGGCGCCGTCCTCCCGGTTGTAATCGACGACTCCCGCCCAACCGCGCCGAACGCCGATAACGCGGTAGCCTTCGCGCAACGCGCGGATCGTGATCGCCCTGATCGCAGGATTGAGACCGGGGACGTCGCCCCCGCCAGTGAGAATGGCAATTGTCTGTCTGTTGCTCGCCATGCGTCAAAACCTATCGCGGAAGCGCGTGATTCATCAGAGAGGCCCTGACGGAGGCGCCCGTCGGCGTACACAATTGCATGAACGTTCCTTCCCTTGGGACCTTGCACTGTGGACGCTAGCTGACGCACCGCATTGACAATACGTTCTCAGCAAAACGCATGAACCTCGCGGTCAATC
>JALYOO010000226.1 GCA_030856845.1 Gemmatimonadota bacterium | reverse complement strand
GCCCAGGGTATGGGGGGTGTCAACGAACCATACTGGCAAAATGCATCCCGGCCGGTATTTTGCAGCGCCTTGGGCGCTCGCTCCGTCCGGCCCCAAAATGCGCTAGTTTTGTCGCGCTGGACTTCATCGTAAAACCGATGGCGACGCAATCGCGCCGCCTTCTGTCCTACTATAAAAAAGCAGTCGACCTCCAAGCGCCGCAGGCGCGAGGCCTTTAGCCATGACCGAACTCAAGAAGCGCCGGCGCCGTGCGGCGCCCGCTACCGGGATCGCTCCGAGTGAACCGGAGCGGGATATTCTCGACCAGTACCTCTACGAAGTCAGCACCTACCCGCTGCTCAAGGGCACCGAGGAGCTCGACCTCGCCCGTAAGATCCGCGCCGGTGACCCCGACGCGCTGCAGGAGCTCGTGAAGCGCAACCTCCGCTTCGTCATCTCCGTCGCCAAGAAATACCAGAACCGCGGTCTGCCGCTTATCGATCTGATCGGGGAAGGCAACGTCGGTCTGTTGACCGCCGCGCGCAAATTCGATCCGGATCAGGGCGTGAAGTTCATCTCGTACGCCGTGTGGTGGATTCGGCAGGCCATCCTGAGCTCGCTGGCGCGCCAGGGCAGAACTGTTCGTGTTCCACTCAACCGCACCGCCGACCTGTCGAGAATCATCAAGGCATCGGAGATCCTGCGCCAGAAAATGCGCCGGGAGCCGACTCCCGAAGAGCTGTCACAGCTGACGGGGTTGTCGGTGGAGGTCGTGCAGTCGCTCGCCGCCCTCAACACCGGTGACGTGAGACTCGACGCTCCGATGGACCCTGAAGGTGATCGCTCGCTCATCGAACGGTTCGTCGCGGACGAAATGCCCGACACGGAAGAGGAAGCAATGAATCGCTTCCTCAACGACGAAATCGAGTCAGCACTCTCAACGCTGCCGCCACGAGACGCGAAAGTGCTGAGGCTCTACTTCGGACTAGAAGCGGGACGCGAGCACACTCTCGAGGAGATCGGCTCGATGCTCGGCGTCACCCGCGAGCGCGTTCGTCAGTTGCGGGACCGGGCGTTGAAAAGACTCCGCGAAGGTGACGTTGGCCGCGCGCTGGGAAGCTTCGCCGCGTAATACCGGTACAAACGTTGTAAGCAGCTGGACGGAAACGGTGACTCAGATTGGGCAGAAGTCCGGCACGAACCAGCAGCCGGCGCTTCTCCCCATTTTGTCTACTTCGTGATCGATCCGTACTTGGCGAGGATGCCCGCCTCTGCCGCCGCAGCCAGTACCGCGTGGCCAGCCGTAGACGGATGCACGCTATCGAGGCTGATTCGCGCGCCGAATGTGCGTCGGACGCGATGAGAGCTGCAACGCTGAACGGCACTCCGTCTTTCGCCGTATCGTAGAGAGCGCCCAGCGAGAACGTCGCGAACCCCTTCTCTGATGCCTTCGTCGTGATGAATGCGTTCATCTGCGAAGCCAGGGCGTTGAGAGCCGTGACGTCAGCTGGAGTGAGAACTCCGTCCGCAGTTCCTGGCACATCCGCGCAGCTCAAGTCTGCGGGTCCAAGCCCGCTCCCTGCCCGCGCCGCTCCCGCGGCAACCGCCGAGAGGACTTTCACCGGGATTGTAACGTAGTTAACGCTGGCGTCGCAGTTGCCGTTCACCAGAACGTTGAGAGCGACGAACACTGCACGCTGGGATGCGATCTCGGGCCCCAACCGGAGGGCCGGGAACTTCGCGAGATCGGCCGCGACGAGAGCAAGGACTGCATCAGCCCCGCTCTGACTCACATTGTCGACGATGGTCTGATAGTCTGCTGAAAAGCTCGCGAGAGACACGGTGGTGACCCCAGTCTGAACCAGACCGGAAAGCGCGGGCAGCAGCTCGTTCGCGCCGAACTCCACCGACACGAAGGTCGGATTCTGTGCTCTCATTGCCGTAACCTGTGTCTGCGTTGGACCCAACACGCGCGCACGCAGCGTCTGGCCCGTGCCTCCCGTTGCATTCACGGCACTGTTGGCTGTTGCTCCGCTGATCGCAACGTTGCGGGCGGGGAGTGAGACACCGGCAGAATTGGGCGAACACACCGACGATGGCAGTGCCGAAGAGTTGTCAACCCGCCTGAATAATGCGAGCGGAGCGGCAAGCGGCGGCATGCGGCCGGGGACGTCGATAAGCGGAAGCGTGAACGCTATCCCTACGCTGCTCGCCAGGAGCCGGGGCCACGAGTTCTGCTGAGAGACTGCGTTCACGCCGTCGCTGGTGTACCCCATCGAGACGCTCGTGCCCATCGCGACGTATGTGCTCATGTCGGGCGCCCGCCGGAGGACCCGTTCCGTTGTCGTCGCCGCGGGCGGCGAGGAACGCCGCAGTACCTACAAGAACGATGCGAATGGATTTCATGATCTTTTCATCGAGTATTGTATGATGCCCGCGGCCAGCTCATAACTCCGGAGGGCGCTGTTCGCCACCCAAGAGCATTGCCGAGGTAGCTCGCTACCTTTCCTTCTATTCGTTATCGAGTTTCTGAAGTGACTCTCTTTCATTCTTGACCTGCGAGTCTCTGTGCCTCGTCATTTTACCTATGCCCCTCTTTCCTTCTAATGATTCGTCTCGTCGACGTGCACAAGGCATTCGGACCGAAGGAGGTGCTCCGGGGGTTCACGCTGGATGTGAACGAAGGCGAAACGATGGTCATCATCGGCTATTCCGGAACGGGCAAGTCGGTTGCCATCAAGCACATAGTCGGTCTGCTGGAGCCCGACCAAGGCACGGCATGGGTTGACGGGCTGGAGGTTCCCACGCTCTCGCGGCCCGAGCTATACGCACTGCGCGCAAAGATCGGATACGTCTTTCAGTTCGCTGCACTGTTCGATTCGCTGAACATCGGCGAAAATGTCGCGATGGGGCTGCGCAAAGAAGGGAAGATGGCAGAGCGGGAGATACGGGATCGAGTGAGCGAAGCCCTCGGTTTGGTCGATCTCCCTGACGTCGAGACAAAGATGCCATCGGAGCTCTCGGGGGGAATGCGCAAGCGGGTTGGAATCGCTCGTGCCATCGCCCGCCGCCCGAAGTACATACTCTACGACGAGCCGACAACAGGGCTCGATCCCGTCACCAGCGCCGTTATCGACCAGCTGATGGTGCGAATGCGCGAGAAGCTTGGCGTTACGAGCATCGTGATCACCCACGACATGCGGAGCGCCTACAACGTGGGCTCACGAATCGCGATGCTGTACGAGGGCCGATGCCGCCAGGTCGGGACAGTCGCGGAGATTCAGCAGACGAGGGATCCGATCGTGCGTCAGTTCATCGACGGCAAGCCCGACCTCGAGCTGGTCGAGACCGGTGTCTAGAGATCCGGGCGCAGAAACGACGGAGCTGTCGACGATCCTCGTGTTCGCGCGGCGGGACAGGGCAAGGTCTCTCGTGCGGACGGCATTCCCCAAGCGGAAATGGCGCGTCATCAGTGCCCGCGATGCGGCAGAATTCCGGGCGGTACTCAGAAAAACGCTGATTGACGCTGCGCTGGTGGACATCGGCACTTCGATGCAGTCCGCGGGTGGAGACTCTTCGAGCGTAACGGACGGCGCATCGCACGCTGCGCAGGCAGACGAAACATGGAAGATCGCCGCACTGGCTCATGAGTTTCCGAGCGCCCCCTTTTTTGGCCTCACCCCTCTCAGAGCCACTGATGCCCCGGCCGTCTCCCGCTGCGAAGCGCTGGAATTCGCCGATGTGATCGCCGATGGAATCGACGATGCCGTCGCGCGCGACATCGTTGCTCCGCGGACGTTCTCGGCTCGATTCGCGGCGGCGCTTTGCGACCCGCCCGTCTCTCTCGGGTTGAGAACTCCGATGCAGCTTCAGACATGGCGCGCCGCCCTCAAGAGCGCCGGCCGTCCCGTCCGCACTGCCTCTCTCGCTGGCGAAGTTGGCGTGAGCCGAGAGCATCTGAGCCGGCACTTTTCGACTCCGGGGGGCCCTAACCTGAAGAGGGTGATCGACCTCGTCCGGATGATCGGGGCGGCGGAGCTGGCGAAGAATCCAGGCTTGGACATAAAGGATGTCGCGCGCATCCTGGGCTTCGCGTCATCGTCACACCTGGCAGTGACCGCTCAGCGGGTACTGGGCACTCGGCCCGCATCTCTGTCGCGACTGAGAACCGTGGATCTCGTCGAAAGGTTCACTCAGGGCAGGACTCGTTCTCGGGGCTGACTTTCGAATGCTTTCTCGACACTGCGACCGTGTCAGAGTTGTCTCAGAGAGTGGCCAGCCCCTTGCGGCTATGACGCCGTCTCAACTTGCAGCCGTGTACCGCTTGTGATAAATTTCACAAGCGAAAAACCACGTCCCCTGAAGGCGGAAAAACGCCCTTCGCCCGCTTCATTGGAACGCACCCAGCCCCACATACCATGGCCACCGAAACCTCTCTCCGCCCTGGCGAAATCAAGGACATCCTGCTTCGCGAAATCGAAGCCGCTGACCTCCATGATCTGGACGTCGAGGAAGTCGGAACCGTTCTCGAGGTCAAGGATGGGATTGCCCGCATCTACGGTCTGGCAGCCGCGATGTCCGGAGAGATGCTCGAAGTAACCTCCTCCGAAACCGGCGACAAAATCACTGCCCTCGCCCTGAATCTCGAAGAGGACAACATCGGCGCCGTCATCCTCGGTAACTATCTGGTGCTGAAGGAAGGGGACGAGGTCCGGCGTACATCCCGCGTTCTCGAAGTCCCTGTCGGGCCGGAGATGATCGGACGCGTCGTCGATCCCCTTGGCCGTCCGATCGACAATGCCGGACCGATTGCCGCCACCAACGCGCGCAAGGTGGAATCACAGGCCCCCGGAATCATCGTCCGGCAGCCGGTGAAAGAACCGCTTCAGACGGGCATCAAGGCGATCGATGCAATGATCCCCATCGGTCGCGGACAGCGTGAGCTCATCATCGGTGATCGCGGAACGGGAAAGACCGCCATCGCGGTCGACACGATCATCAACCAGCGCGGCACTGGCGTCATCTGCGTCTACGTCGCCATCGGCCAGAAAAATTCGACTGTCGCCGCTGTCGGGGACAAGCTCAAGCAGGCCGGCGCGATGGAGTACACGATTGTCGTCGTCGCCGGCGCGTCTGATCCTGCGCCAATGCAGTACATCGCGCCGTATTCCGGTTGCGCGATGGCCGAGTATTTCATGTACAACGAGGGTCGGCCGACGCTGTGCGTGTACGATGATCTGACCAAGCAGGCGGCGGCCTACCGCCAGCTCTCTCTCGTGCTGCGCCGCCCCCCGGGCCGTGAGGCCTTTCCCGGCGACGTTTTCTACCTTCACTCCCGTCTTCTCGAGCGGGCGGCGAAGCTGCGGGACGACAAGGACGTCGTCGACGGGAACATCCTCAAGCCCGGTGGATCGCTTACCGCCCTGCCGATCATCGAGACCCAGGCGGGCGACGTCTCGGCCTACATCCCGACCAACGTCATCTCGATCACCGATGGCCAGATCTTCCTCGAGGCGGATCTCTTCTACTC
>JALYOO010000217.1 GCA_030856845.1 Gemmatimonadota bacterium | reverse complement strand
TGTTCCAGGGACTGCTCGAGACGTAGAAGATGGGGTTGGCCTCGTTGCCGGATGCTCCCTCTCGCAGCGCGCGGTAGAATCCGGCGACGCCGGGAAAGGGAAGACGCGTTCTGGCGTTGCCGAGCATCACCGTGCGCGCCGCCTGAAGAAAATTCGAGACGCGCGACTGAATCACGGTATCGTCGATGTCGCTGATGACGCCGTAGCGGGCGGTGGCCGGCGGAACGAGAATCTCTCCCTTGCCCGATACCTTCTCCGACTCGGTGCGCTTCGGGGAGAGGAGGTTGACGGTGTAGTCGTGCCACTCTCCGTCGGTAACCGGAGCCTGGGGCTCGATCCATCCACCGAAAAATCCTTCGTCATCGGCGGTCATGCCGGTGGTGCGGTCGCGAAACTCGACGCCTACCGTGGCGAGCGGGACAGCATCGCTGTCCGCACGCCGGTAAGTGTTCAGCAGATTTCTGAGCGTCGAGTCGGAATCGCTGCTGGTGGAGACGCCAAGCTTCTCGACGACGCGTCCGTAAACGTGCGCCCGCGTTCCGGTGCCGTAGCCCCGGTATGTCAGCACTTCGTACGGGTCATCGTCGTCTAGCGCAGAGCGCACTGCGCGGGCGGCGGCTCCGATGTCCTTGCCGAGCTCGCCGAGGAGCGAGCTGACGTACGGATAGAGACGCAGAGGGCTACGCCACACAGAATGCGCAAGACGCAGAGGTGATACCGATGGCGCGATGATTGAACTCAGGGAGAGGGAGAGGAGGACATATTGATTCGCACCCACGGACTGACTCATATCTCGATCGGAGTAAGCGACATGGAACGCTCGCTGGAATTCTATCAGCGGGTCTTCGGCATGGTAGCTATCTACCGGGGAGAAGATTTCATCCAGGCGCAGACCCCCGGCAGCCGCGATGTTCTCGTTTTTCAGCAGAGGGAGTCACAGTTCGTCCCGAACGCGGGAGTATCGCACTTCGGCTTCAGTCTCGTCGATCCAAAGGGCATTGAAGGCGCAGCGGAGACTGTCGAAAAAGCGGGTGGGCGGGTGCTGCGCCAGGGTGTGTTCTGTCCTGGTGAACCGTATCTGTTCTTTCTCGATCCCGATGGGTACGAAGTGGAGCTATGGTTTGAGATAGAGGTTGAGAGGGCTTCGCCACGCAGAGATACAGAGTCGCAGAGAAATACCGAGGCGCAAGCATAAGGTCATGAGTCATTCCGCACACTCACACGAGGTGACAGATGGCTTCGAGTAAGGCCACGACAGTCGAAGAGTATCTGGACGGGCTGCCTGATGATCGGCGTGCAACAGTCTCGAAGGTCCGCAGCGTCGTCCGGCAGAATCTCCCGCGCGGCTACGAGGAATCCGTCGGATACGGGATGATCACCTGGCAGATACCGCTGTCCGATTATCCGGAGACGTACAACGGCCAGCCGCTCTGCTATGTCGCCCTCGCTTCGCAGAAGAACTATTGCTCGCTGTATCTCATGGGAGCGAACGCCGACCCGGTGCAGAGGAAAACGCTGCGTGATGGATTCGAGGCGGCCGGAAAGAAGCTTGACATGGGTAAATCGTGCGTGCGGTTCAGGACGCCTGAAGATCTTCCTCTCGATGTCATTGGAGAGGTGGTATCGGGGATGCCCCCGTCGCGGCTGATCGAGCTCGTCGAGGACGCGCACATCGGAAAAAAGAAGAAAGGAGCGGGAACTACCAGGCGCTAATCCGCTTCTTCACGTCTTCCCAGCCGGGATGGGCGTAGAGCGGCGACCAACCGTCCCAGCGATCCACCGCTGACCACAGGAAGTGAGCATCACGCTCATCGATAGCGCGATGACAGATCTCGATCGCTTCATCCATGCGCCGTGCGCAGACAGCCGTCAGCGCCAGTGACGCAGGGGGAATCCGTTCGATCCGGTTCCTCGCCAGCAGCTCGCAGTGAACAGCGTCCGCGAGGTCATGCTCACCTACACCGGCATATTCAACGGCGAGCTCGGCCAACGCCCAGTGGTGACGGCCCGACATACCGAGTGTGACGCCTGCCTGGGCCAATGCCTCGTTGTGCATCCGCTTGTGGTGGTACGCACGCTGTAAACTCCATTGCGCCCAGAATAGATTCGGCATTTGCGCCGCGGCTCCCTCCGCATCCTCCAGCAAACCGTCATCCTGCCGCGCGAACATCTTGGCCATGGCCAGCATCGATCGCGCGTAGGCGCTCAGCGGATCGCCTTCAACCGCCGTGTGCGCCGCCGTTACCGCATCATCCCAGCGGCAGGACAGGAGACCAAGTCCCCAGATGGCATAGCTGCTTCGCACCTGCGATGAGGGCACGCCCACCGACATCGCGCTTTCCCACTCCGCGAACGCAGCTTTGCGATCGCTCCCGTAAAATGTCATCCATAGCGCCAGTGCATGACGGCATTCGGGCATATCCGGCTCGAGCTCCACGGCCCGAAGGGCGGCGGCGTGCGCGCGGTGGATGATATCGCGCGGCCGCACCAATCCGTAGTAGCCGGCGAGGCTCAGGCCATCGGCGAGCGCCGCGTGCGCCAGAGCGAAGCGCTCGTCGAGCTCGATTGCCTGTTCGAAGCAGCGTATACCATCATTGATGAAACGGCCAAGCTGATAGAACGGCGCCCTCCCCTTGAAGAACAGCTCGTACGCCTGAATGCTGACAGTCGGTGGCTTGACGACCTCACCTCGACTGCCGATCGAAAGACGGAGCTTCGCGGCGATCGATCCCGCAATCTCGTCCTGAATCACGAAGATGTCGGTCAGCTCTCTGTCGTACCGCTCCGACCACAGGTGATAGCCATCACCCACCTTCACGAGCTGAGCCGTGATGCGAACGCGGTTCCCCGATTTCCGCACACTGCCCTCGAGTACGGTGTCGACGTTGAGCTTTTCACCGATCGTGGCCAGATCGTGCTTCGTTCCCTTGAACGAGAACGACGACGTGCGACCGGCGACGCGAAGTCCCTCGATCTGCGTCAGCGAGTTGATGATCTCTTCAGTAATTCCATCGGCGAAGTACTCGTTGTCCTTGTCGGCGCTCATGCTGTCGAAAGGCAGTACGGCAATCGACGCCAGAGTACGTACCCCACCGGAAGGAGTGACGACGGGATGGTTCCCTGTCTCTATCGCTGACAAGAGATCCGCCGCGGTCGACGGCCGGTCGGAAGCCGATTTCGCGAGGCAGTTAGCGACGAGATCGGCGAGAGTGCGGGGAATGTCGGGCCGACGAAGCCGGGCGAGCGGAGGCCGCTCTACCATGTGCGCAACGAGCAGCGCCTGAGGCGTCCGGTTGGAGAACGGAGGGCGGCCGGCAAGAAGCTCGTAAGCGACGCAGCCAAAGGCGTACAGATCGGCGCGGTGGTCGATGTCAGGATCCCCCGCAGCCTGCTCCGGGGCCATGTAGGCCGGTGTGCCGATCGCGAGACCGAGCTGTGTCAATTCCTGCGGTGAGGCCGTTGCGGAGACCGACTGCGTGCGTGCCGCGCTCACGGCCTTGGCAATACCGAAGTCGGTTACCGATGCAGAATTGCCGGAAAGCAGAATGTTGTCGGGCTTGATGTCGCGGTGAACGACGTCGTGCGAGTGTGCGTACTCGAGTGCGCGCGCCAGGTCCCGAAGAATCTGAGTCGCGGCAGGGACGGCGATCGTCGTCTCACGGTTGAGCCTGGCACGAAGCGACTCGCCGTCGACGTACGGCATTGTGTAGTACGGCAGGCCGTCGATCTGGCCGGCCGAAAACAGCGGTACGATATGGGGATGCTGCAATCGGGCGGCGAGCCGGATCTCACGCGCGAACCGGTCCGCCGACATCCCTTCGGCAAGCTCGGGCGAAAGCACCTTGAGGACGATCATTCTCCCCAGCGCGCGGTCCTCCGCCAGGAAAACGCGCGACATGCCGCCGCCGCCGAGCTCGCGCTCGACCTTGTAGACTGAGCCGAGCGAGCGCTCGACCTGTTCGCGCAGCGGCGACGTGTCCACCCTGTGACCTCTCGGCGATCGAGACGCAAACATTAGCCGCGGTCCGTCGCTGCGGCTAGGTTGAGTCAAAATGGAAATCGGCATCTACTCTTTTGGTGAAACCCCTCGCGATGCCAGTACGGGGAGCCAGATCGATGCGGGCGTGCGCCTGCGTCATCTCATCGAAGAGATCGAGCTGGCGGATCAGGTTGGGCTCGATGTTTTCGGCGTCGGCGAGCACCACCGGGCCGACTACGCTGTCTCCTCACCGGCGGTTGTTCTGGCAGCAGCTGCTGAGCGCACAAAACGAATACGTCTGACGAGCGCCGTGACAGTGCTGAGCTCGGACGACCCCGTGAGGGTATTTCAGGACTTCGCGACCTTGGACCTGTTGTCCGGGGGGCGCGCCGAGATCATGGCTGGACGAGGGTCGTTTATCGAGTCGTTCCCGCTGTTCGGATTCGAGCTGGAAGACTACGACGAGCTGTTCTCTGAAAACCTCGAGCTTCTATTGCGGATACGAAGCGACGAAAGAGTGACGTGGACGGGCACGCATCGCGCGCCGCTCGAGAATCTTCCCGTTTATCCCCGACCTGCACAGAATCCGCTGCCGGTGTGGATCGCGATCGGCGGCACGCAGCAGTCGGTGATTCGGGCAGGAACGCTTGGGCTGCCAATGGCCCTGGCGATCATCGGCGGAATGCCGGAGCGATTCGCGCCCCTGATCGCGCTTTACCGCGAATCCGCGCGTCGCGCCGGGCATGATCCATCGAAGCTTGCAGTCAGCATCAACTCGCATGCTTTCGTCGCTGACAATTCGCAGCAGGCGGCGGACGATTTCTATCCGCCGTATGCGGAGACGATGACGCGCATCGGTGCCGAAAGAGGATGGCCGCCAACTAATCGTCAACAGTTCGAGGCGATGCGCACACCGCGCGGCGCGCTCGCTGTGGGAAGTCCGCGGGAGGTGATCGACAAGATTCTCTTTCAACATTCCATCTTCGGGCACCAGCGCTATCTCGCGCAGATGACGGTTGGCCCGACACCCCACGATAAGGTGATGCGCGCTATCGAGCTGCTGGGGACCGAGGTGGCGCCTGTCGTGCGCCGCGAGGTCGCCGCGAGGTCGGCTTCGCATTCGTGAGTGAAAGCTCCCATGTCTGCGAAACCAGGCGCGGACCCCACGAGGTATGCTCTTCCTCTTCCACCAGCGTGAATCCAGCCGCTTCGTAGATCCGGCGCGCCGACAGGAGGACATCGTTCGTCCACAGCATGATGCTACGGTATCCTGATGCACGCGCAAACCTGACGCACTCCTGCACGAGCGCTTCGCCGATGCCAAGTCCTCTCGCGGCGGGGTCGACGAGAAGAAGCCGGAGTTGCGCGACCGACTTTTCACGCTTGACCAGAAACACTGAGCCAACTCGCATTCCGTCGAGCTCCGCAATCCAGCACTGCTCCCGGCGCGCGTCGAAGTCGTGAAGAAACTTTGCGGCTATCTCGGCCACTAACGCCTCGAAGAGAGGCCCCCAGCGGTATTCCTTGTAGTAGAGCTCTGCGTGCCGCTGGATGACCCATCCGACGTCACCCGCACGATGAGTTCGGATTCGCCACTGACGGGGCGGTGATGCAGCGTCGCCGAGCGTTTCCCGGATGACGCGCATCGAGTCGACGAGGCGGTCGGTGGCCGTGGGGGACAATTCCTGAAGTGTTGCCGCCACGTCCTTGCTGGCCGCCCGATCGAGGCCGGCAAACATTCTCTTTCCGCGAGCTGTGAACGACAGGTGGGATATCCTGCCATCGGTGGGTGACCGTTTTTTCGAGATCAGCCCCAGGCGAACCAATCCGGCAATCTGGCGACTGAGGTATCCGCGATCGATTCGCAGCGCGTCGGCGATCGTACCGGCGGTGGCGGGCTCTGAGTGGGCGATCTCGTAGAGAATGCGCACTTCGCCAAGGGAGAGGGGGCTGCCGAGGTGGTGCTCATCGAGGGCGCCGACATGGCGGGTATAGAAGCGGTTGAAGCTTCGGATGGCATCGACTGCTGCGGGCGACGGGATGTCGCTGATCACTTTGGCTCCTGGCAGCGCTTCACCAAATTCCAAGCAGATAGTTGCTTTTGTCAACTATCCTGCGTGCCCTCGAGCGGTCCTCCCCCATGGTGTGCTGCGTTCAGTGTTATGAGTCAGGCGTGTTGAGGCGTGCGTTGAGCGCTGTGCGTTTCCTGTCCGTGGCGACTGCAAGAGCCTCCGCGGGTAGCAATTACCCACCCCGGCGCGGCATCTTCAGTATCACCGAATGAAAGACTCCGCCACTTCCGCTCCGATGGACATCAGCGCCTTCTCGCTGGGCGACATGCTGCGCTGCGGGCTTGAGCTGCGAGCCGTGGGAAAGTCGGCCCGCTCGATGGAAGAGGCAGCGCGCGCGGCGGTACGATACTTCGCGGATGTCTTCCGCGATCCAGTCACCGGAGAGCGACAGTGCGCTCTCGCCAGATTCTACAAGACGCAGAGGTACGAAGCCCTTCCGCCCGACCTGCAGGTTTTTTCGCGAACCCTGCTCGATTCCGAGCCGCCCGGGCAGAATATGAAATGCCTGGCGCTGCTGGCGACAA
>JALYOO010000213.1 GCA_030856845.1 Gemmatimonadota bacterium | reverse complement strand
ACCAGGCAACGGTGAATGGTCTGGGTATCTCAGTAGGATACGAGCTGATTTTGGATCGGTTTGTCATGCGAGTGAATGGCAAGGTAGATGGCACTACTGGGCCTGTTTACCTGCTGGCGGAGCTACCAACAACCCTACCGCCGGCTGAATCTGATACGCTGGGTGATCTGCAGACACTGGCCTACTCCTTCAAGCCATGGCGGGATAATGCCCGCGGACTTGCGTTTGGGAAACTCGACCCGGGTGAGAGCAGGCTGGAAAAAGGACCACTGACCTGGGCTGCAGTAAGGAACAAGTACTTCGTTATCGGTCTTATTAACCGGGAGGGCTCCACATTCGAGGAAATGACCTTCACCGGGGGTGCGCGCACGTCGAAAATTGCGACCAATGCATCAGCAACGGTGATCAAGGCAATGCCTGAGGCAACCTTCGAATTCGATGTATATGTTGGCCCTCAGCAATCGACTGAGTTGCTGGCCGTTGGACGCGACTTTGACAACGTAAATCCTTATGGCTGGAGTTTTCTGCAGGGAGTAGTGAATCCCATTGCCGCACTGTGTATTCGCCTGCTGCTTTGGATGCATGAGAACCTGAAGCTGAGCTACGGATGGGTGCTCGTGATCTTTGGCGTCCTTGTTCGAATCGCTTTATGGCCGCTCAATCAGAGCGCGATGCGCTCGAGCCTCAAGATGCAGGAGATCCAGCCGCGGCTGGCCGACGTGCAGAAGAAGTACAAGGACAAGCCGGAGAAACAACGCGAGGAGATGATGAAAGTGTACAAGGAAGCCGGTGCAAGTCCGTTCACCGCACTCTCCGGCTGTCTTCCCGCATTGATACCAATGCCCGTACTGTTCGCCCTGTTCTTCGTGTTTCAGAACACAATAGAGTTCCGCGGTGTTCCCTTCATGTGGCTGATGGATATCTCCATCAAGGATCCGTTCTACGTCCTGCCGGTGCTGATGGGCGCTTCGATGTATGTGTTGTCCTGGATCGGACTGCGCAACGCACCACCGAATCCGCAGGCGAAGATGATGGGCTACATGTTTCCGGTGATGATGACGTTCGTATTGGCGAATATGGCGTCAGGGTTGAACCTGTACTATACGGCGCAGAACATTGCTGCTCTTCCGCAACAGTGGCTACTGGCAAGAGAGCGGGCGAAGGCCCGTCGTCCAACCTAGAGAAGACGGTCCAAGGCCCGGGGTGCGGATCACATATGTTGGTCACGCAACGCTACTAATTGAGCTCGGTGACCGGATCTTCCTTACCGACCCGAATTTCGACGCCAGCCTGGGCAGGTTTCTCCCGCGTGTCAGTGCCCCCGGTGTTGCACTCGATAAGCTTCCGCGTGTAGACGCTGTATTCGTAACGCACGCTCACGCCGACCACATGTCGTTTGATTCGCTGAATGGCCTGGCTGAGGGAGTGCCGATCTATGCTCCGCCTGCGATTGCCCGATGGCTACAGCGGAAGGGATATACCGGTGCCAGGGGAATTGCCCCCGGCGAAGCCATCGATAGTGGTACTGTCGAGATAAGGGCTGCAGCAGCGACCCACAAGGGTCACCGATACGGTGTTGATCGATGGCGCGGTGATGCAAATATGTATCTGTTCGATACTAAAACGGTCTCGTGCTTCTTCGCTGGTGACACCGCTCTAACGGCAGACAGTGACGACATGATCGAGCGCCATCTGATTCCTGATTCGCGGCGCCTCGACATCGCCCTCCTTCCAATAGGACATGCCCCGTGGTGGAAACCGGGGTTCAGAAAAGGTCATCTCACCAGCACCGATGCACTCACATTGTTCGAGCGTCTTGATGCCAGGTATTTCATTCCTTACCACTGGGGGACATTCGACCACATGACGTCGAAGGCCCATGATGCGATTGACAGACTGAGAATCCAGCTTCCCGGACATTCTCGAAGAGCCGATGTAAAAATTCTGGAACCGGGGATGTCGTTCGAGCTTCCAGCCGAATCCAGCTGATGCAGAAGCCGACCTTGTTGGCAAATCTTGGTGGCGGGTCGGACACCATCATCGCGCTGGCAACTCCTCCGGGACGTGGCGCGATTGCGGTGGTGAGAATTAGTGGACCGCGTGCTTTCGAAATTTCGGCCCTTCACATTGTGCCATGGCCGATCGTACCACGGGCCGTGGGACTTTGCGAGATACGTGATCATGATACCGGCAAAGTACTCGACCAGGCTCTAGTGAGTGTTTTCCTGGCTCCGCGGTCGTTTACTGGAGAGGACGTTGTTGAAATCTCGACCCACGGCGGGCACTATGTGCCGGCGCGCGTCATTGCTGCGTTGATCGCATCCGGGGCTCGTTCCGCTTTTCCGGGCGAATTCACTCGTAGAGCAGTTCTCAATGGGAAACTTGACATTACCCAGGCCGAAGCCACTGGGGATCTGATCGATGCCGGCTCGTCAGCGATGCACCGCTGTGCACTGGGTCAGCTGGACGGCGGCTTCTCCCGCCGCATTGCCGCGTTGCGTGAGGATGTCATCACTCTCGAATCGCTCATCGCCTACGACATAGACTTTCCTGAGGAAGATGACGGGCCAATCTCGAGGGGTAGAGTCATCAGTGGTGCAGCTCACGTCGTCTCATCGTTGGAAGCATTGCTCGGAACGATCCCCATGGGCGAAATCGTGCGGGACGGCGCAGTAGTGGTCATTGCCGGCGAGCCAAACGTCGGGAAATCATCGTTGTTCAACTCGCTGCTTGGGCAATCGCGCGCCATTGTGACTGATGTTCCAGGAACGACACGAGATGCAATCGAAGCGTTTATAGAGACGGAGCAATGGCCACTGCGTATCGTGGATACGGCCGGTATTCGTGACACAGCGGACAGTGTCGAGCGAATTGGCATCGAGGTAAGTGAGCGTTACCTCGGTGCCGCCCACATCGTGCTGGCCTGCGGGGACGATGAGTCTGTGCTGTTGCGTACGGTCGCGGTCCTGGAGGGGAAAACAACTGGGGAGTTAATTCCGGTAAGGACGAAATCCGACCTCATTACGTCCAGCTCTGGCATTTGGGACCCTCTCCCTCAAGGTGAAGCGGCGGTACGAGTCAGCGC
>JALYOO010000211.1 GCA_030856845.1 Gemmatimonadota bacterium | reverse complement strand
GTGTCGCCCAGCGCGAGCTCCTCGGTCAGTCGAATCTCGCGTGAGAAGTCATAGCCCTCCAGAATCCCGTTCGTCAGTTCGGCGCATTCCGCAACAGCAGTGTCGATCTCGTCAGGTGCCAGACTCCCCAGCCGCACCGATCGGAGATTACCATCTCCCGGGTGGTCGGAGGCACCGTCGATCGTAACGGTGAGTGTCAGATGTCCCGGAAGCAATCCAAGCGACGAGTAGAACCCGATGTTGTCCATCGTCCTCGGCATCGTCTCGAGGCCGATCACTTTAGCACCGTTCGCTTTGAGCAGCTCCAGTCCCGCCGTCACCACGGCCTTGCCGATTCCGCGACCCTGATGATCAGGATGCACCGCGAGGGGCCCCATCCATGCTTCGATTCCCGATTGATGCGCGACGTTGAACGCCACCACATTGCCGCGCTCGTCGCGCCAGACCATGGCTCCCGGGCCCGCATCGGAAATCGCAAATCGCCACACTGCCGGATTCAGGTGAGGCACGCGGACGCCGGCCATTCCATCGCGACGGTAACGGTCCGTGAATGCGTCGCTGAAGACGGCGTTGAGAACGGCGATGTCGCCTTCGCGAATGGCGTGCGGTCCGGTTGGAGTGCGAGCCTGTCGCCACGTTCGCGCAACCGCCATCAGGCAGCTCCAGCCGGCTCCAGCATTTCCTGATCTTCGTGCTGGCCGCTGGTCGCGGTCCCCCCGCCACCCGTCTGGTCGACGATGGACACCCCCGTCGCCGGGTCGAATCTCACGGAGATCACCTGATCGAGGCCGTCGCGCACAGCTTCCACGTGGGTGATCAGAATGACCTGCTCAAAGCGATCCCCAAGCGCACGAAGCAGCTCGAGGACGTTGAAGCGCTTGGTCTCATCTAGCGAGCCGAACACTTCATCCAGAACCAGCAATGAGAACGCCTGGCCCGACCGCTCGGCGATCATCTGCGAAACCGCCAGCCGGAGTACGAGGTTGGCCAGGTCCTCTTCCCCGCCGGAAAGGACGGGCTTGCCGACTCCATCATCGAGCACGGTGATGTTGTATTTCTCATCGAGCTCCAGTTCTGCCGTGCGCGAGTCCATCAGATGACGAAGAAAAGTCGTAGCAAGGTCAGATAGCTCGGGCCTCAACTCCGCATTCAGCTGCGCGCGCAGCTCATTGAACGCGCGATCCAGCTCTTCGTGCAGCCGACGTTCCCTTTCCCGCTGCGTGACAGTCGCCTGAATGATGCGCGATTCCTCGCTCGCCGCCAGCGCGCTACCGAGAGCTTCGCGGGCACTTGCGATGTTGTTGGTCGCGGTATGCAGGTCGAGCTCCGCGGTGCGCGCCTCCGCAAAACCTCGTTCGTAATCAGCCTTCAGGCGGTCGTAGTCCGCCGCCGCGAATGACATCTGCCGGTGCCGGACGCGCAGTGTGCCGAGGAGGGATTCGATCGCCGATACCGCGTTGGTGTATTCGGCCTGCTCGGTGAGAAGCTGCGGCTCGCGATCGATGAGCGCACCGAGCCTCGCTGCGCGCGAGTCGAGCGGCGCGAGTCGGGCAATCTCCGATTTGACGAAATCGAATCTCGTCGCGTCGAAGCCCCGCGCAATGACGCTGATGTCGCGTCGCATCTGCGCCAGCCGCCGCTCCTTCGTGGACATGTCTCGAACCAGGCCGCCAAGCTCCTGCACCGCAAGCTGAACCCGCGCCAGCTTGCGTTCCAGCGCCGCCGTTTCGCCGGTCAGCGCTCGGCGGCGTTCGTCCAGAGCGCGCACGTTCGCCGGCATTTCCGACAACTGCTCGTACCGGTTTCGATAGTAGGCGCCGTCCACTCGCAGAGTCTCGCTGGTTTCGGTGAGATGCTCGACGACGGTGTGAAGGTGATCCCCGAGCTCGCGGCTGCAGGTCGGGCACGCTCCGTCGGCGCCAAGGCTCACCACGCGTTCTCTCTGCTCCTGAACCTCCAGGTACTGGCGCCTCAGGTCGTGAAGCTTCGTATCGGCATCCTGCCTGTCACGCACCCATTCGGTGCGCCGTGCCTCCAGCTCGCCCTGGGCGTCTTCGAGCTCGGAACGCTTCTTCTCCAGCTCGATAGTGACTTCTTCCTCGTGCGCCGGCGCACCCTCGATCACGGTATGCCGCGCGCGTATTCTATCGACTTCCTCACGGAGCGCGGTCTCCGTCTCGAGCAGGGTCTTTCGCCGACCTTCCTCCCGGTACATCTCGTCGAGTATCGCAAGCTCGTCACGAAGCTCGCCGAGCGGCTCCAGCGTGCGCTGAAGCCTCGCTATCTCCGCGCGGGATTCAGCGACGGCAGCGAGCTCCGCGGCAACGCGATCGAGGTTACGCCGAAGCGAAGACTCCTCTCTCTCGTTGCCGCCGATGTCCGCGTGAATCGACTGCGCCTTGTCGCGATTCTGCTGCGCAAGCTCCCAGCGCGGCGTGATCATATTCAACGCCGTCTGAGCCAGCGTGTGACGATGTTCCGCGCTCTGTCCAAGGGAGATCGCTTTCTCGACTCTCGTCGCGGCCTCTGCCGCGGCCCGCTCCACGCCATCGGGATCAGGCATTCCCGCCCGCAGGCCCGTGATTTCCGCCGAGAGTGTGCGCCGCCGATCTCCGATCATATCCTGCGCCAGACGCAGCTTCTCGTAGCCCAGCACCTTGGACAGAAATCGAGCTCGCTCCGACGCGCCCATGGTAGCCATCAGCGCGAGCTCCTTCTGTCCCGTGAAGTAGGTACGGAAGAACTCGTCTTTCGACATGCCGAGCAACCTCTGAAGTCGCTCGCTTACTCCCGACGGGGTGTCGGCGATGGGTGACGCCTCGTCATCGAGATAGAGCTGCGCTGCAGTGCGCGTTCGGACCACGCGATAGCGATGTCTGCCAAGCTCGAACTCCAGCTCGACGCGCATGATCTGGCGCGCCGGCGCCGTTTGCGACAGCATCAGCTCGCGCGTCGAGCGACCCCATGCATACAATGCGAACGCGATCGCTTCGAGAATCGTCGTCTTGCCGGCGCCATTCGGCCCGATGATCCCCGTGATTCCCGTGGCGAACGTGATGTCAGTGGCAACGTGCTGCCGGAAGTTCGAAAGGCGGAGTGCCTGCAGCTTCACGCCAGGTCTCCGGTCGTGGCGGGTGCCAGGCGGTCCGCTTCAGCGAGGTAGTGAAGGCCGAGGTCGACGAGGGAAGATCGCTCGATGCCTGCTGTCACCTCGCGCGATTCGAGCATCGCACGAACTGTGTCAGTCAACGAGGCACGACGCCCGGGCGCTCCTGACGCAACCTGGAGGCGCGTCGGTTTAGGCCGCCGCGCATCGAGAAGAAAATGCAGCGCGCGCTTCTTGAATTCACGAATGCTGCGGTGGTCCAGCTCTCTCAGCATGTGCCGCGGCACGTCATTCACTACCAGCCGGACGATCTGATCGTCGATTCCTCCGGGGCAGCCGTCGACTGCGGAGCAGATTGCTTCACTCAACTGGGTGGCCGTCATCTGCCACCCTTCGATCACGGGTAGATCGATCACCGTGCGCTCGAACTTCACTTTGTGAAACTCATGTGCGCCCGTGGCGAGATTTTGCTCGATAAACCCCTTGTACTTCACGCCGAGTCTGGCTTCGTCTTCCACCTCACCCCAAATATTGGTGGTCGCATAGTCGAGCGAGCCGGAATAGTACGCGTTGGGGGCGACCTTGCGGTAAACGTGGTAGTGACCGAGCGCCACATAGTCCCAGTTGTCCGGCTTGAGCTCCTTCAGCGAGAGGTCGCCCACGCCAGGTGGCGGAACGGAACCGAAGCGATTGATCACGCCCTCCACCTCGTCGTGCAGCAGCAGGACGTTGTACCGCGCGGCGGGATCGGGGTCGAACGCAGGTCGCTGTCCCATGCTGAAAGGAACCGCCAGCACCGACAGCTCACCGTCACGAAGTCGAATGCGTCGTGGGTCTCCGTCTACCACATGGATTCCAAGCGTGGAGAAGAGTCTGAGCAGGCAGCCGGTCTCGGCTGTGCGCGGGGTGTCGTGATTGCCCGACACAATCACCACGCTCGCGTCGGGCAGCATCTGCACCAGCCGCGAAAGGTGATTGTACGCGTGAAGAATCGCGGGATTCGTGGGACGCACCGCGTGAAAGACGTCACCCGCGATCAGCACGACGTCCGGTCTCAACTCGATGATGCGGTCGATCGCTCTACGAAACGACGCCGCAACGTCAGCCTCACGCTGATTGATGCCCGTCGCTGTCTGGCGCTGGTACTGCTTGAAGCCCAGGTGCATATCCGCGATGTGAACCAGCTTCACCTCGCAACTCCCGCCTTGAGAAGCTGCGTCACCTTCGTGCGAACTAACATCGGCTCACCGCCGGCGCGACGAACCGTGGACTCATTCGTGATTGTCACCCGCATGTCGGTGATCCAGGCGAGCTTGCGGTCGAGCTGCATCGTCCCGACCAGCAGGCCGGACTGCTCGGAGGCGCGGCCGTCGATCGAGCCGTGCGACAGAGTACCCCGCATCGAGATGTAGGCCACGTCGCCCGACCTTCCGAGTGAATCGAGCTGGAATGTGGTTCTGACCAGACCATTCGCGCGCGGCTCGCCCGGCAGGGGGATGCGCATCTGCCGCTCCCATCGCTCGCGAACCGACACTCTTTGTCGCGACAGCGTCGCCGGCATCTGGCCGAACACCGTACGTAGCTCCGAGCTGGCGTCGGCGTCGATCACTTCCGCGCTGCCGTCGGTCGATATGCGAAGCTCGACGGACTCATTGGAAGAAGAGATGCGCACCGGGTCGGGCGTTCTGCCCGGCCCACCGGTCGCCGTGCGAATGGAATCCGTGACTGCCATGACCAGCGTTCCTTCGGGTGTGTTCGCCCTGATGATCGCGCGGCTGAACACCTCCATGCGCGTCGTCATCTGGCGAGTTCCTTCGCTGCAGGCGCGCTGACCGGCGACGGGAGCGGTATTGCGCTGCAATCCCGAATCCAACGGAGTGCACCCGGTCGGTGTACCCGTCATCTCGACCTGCTGGTAGAGACGCACGCCGAGCGTGTCTCCAACATGCGGCCTGATCTGCAACAGAACCGACTGAGCCCTCACGACCTGAGGCGCCATAACAATCGCCAACGCGAGCAATACGCCCGCCGTCCTAGACATCGTACGGGTCCCCAATCGGCAGCGACTTTATCGCGGGATGCTCCGGGCGTGTCGCTCCTGTTCCCACTACGGCAGGAGAGGGAATGATCTTTCTGAATTGCGATTCAAAGTACAGCTTCACATTTGTCGGCTTCGCCTTCATCACCGCGGTGCGGGCGCGAAGGATCTCAGGCTCGTCGTACAGCGCCACCATGTCCTTTGCCCAGCCGAGCGAGATCGAAGGATCGAGGGGGCGCAGCGAGCGGTAGAGAGCGTTCTCCAGGGTGACGTCCGCAGCCTGGGGAAATCGCTCGACGCCTTCGCGTCCCTGCATTACTGCCGGTCGGGGGAAGCGAACGAAGATCGGCTGCGTGAAATGCGGATGACGTACCATCAACTGTCCCTTCTCGAGCGTGGCCAGCCGCGTGCGTGTGGCCAGACTCAGCATCGAGTAACCCGGTGTCGCCAGCTCGTCAGCGTCCATCCTTCCGAACAGCGAGGTGCCGGAGTTACCCACGACTCTGCGGTGCACCTGCGAGCGAAACTGTTGAGCGCTGAACAACACGAGCCCGAGATACCGCCCACGTTCGGCGATGTCGAGCAACATCTTCCGAACGTAGGTGTCGTGACCGTCGCTCGGGGCGTACTTGTTGAGCTCGTCGACGAAAACGATGAGGTGGTCAACGCCGAGGTCGCGCCGCTCGAGATGCTCGCGAAGCTTCGACACCACGCGCGCGAAAATCAGATCCTGAGCGTCCTCCTCGAGAGTCGCAACGTCCACTACGTACACCGCGCGGTCCTCGAAGCTCCCGAAGGGAAGGTCGCTCACGTCACCGGAATCAGTGACCAGGCCGGCACAGCGCGTCGAGATGTTCGACAGGCGGTTCCGCACTTTCCTGATCGTCGCGATGTGATGCGTGCGCCACGAATCGGCATTCGCTCTCTCGAGACCGCGCAGCAGATCGCGAAACCAGTCCTCCAGGTCCGCAAATGACTGGACCGTGTGGTCGCGCGACAGATGCGGATCGGAATCGAATTTCCGGCCGACCACCCGCTCCGTTATGAAGTCGATCAGCGCGTCGGCCTTGGCGTCGATGTCATCCCGGTTGAGGAGCACCTCGGCGAACTGCAGTACCTCACGCAGTCCCCAGGTGAGGGGGGTGACATTGTGCAGCAGCGCTTCGTTGGAGCGCAGTGTGTTCAGCGCATACCCTTTCGCGGTGTAGGGAGCGAAGTATCTGACATTCGCGAACGGCGCCGGTTCGACTCCCATCTTCTCATACAGCGCGCGGTCACGGTCGTCCACGTTTCCCGGCTGGTCGAGATAACAGAGGTCGGGGCCTTTCACGTTGAAGCAGACAGCCGCGATCGAGCCTTTGCTCTCCGGGAAATGCGCGAACACCGATGCCAGAAGCCACTCGACGGCGCTGGTCTTTGTCGCCAGCCCTGACATTCCGGCGATGTTCAGATGGGCGGCCTCGGGTCCGAGAAGGAAATCAGCGTCGAGGTAGATGATCGAGTCGGTGGCGCCGGCGCGATACACACCGATCGGAATTCCAGTGCGCGCTCCCTCGCGGAGATACCCGTCCATGCGCAGGGCGAGAGCAACGTCATCCTCCTCCGCCAGAAACACCTCGCCCATTGGTACGGGCTGAAGCGGCTCTTCCGGAATCTGCCGAAGAACGGCGGCCGAATAGAGGCGAATCTCAGCCCGCTCGGTGACGGAAAATCCGGCCGTCGCGGGTGAACCGTCATGGCCGAGAACGTCGTGCATCGGCGACTGAAGGTCGGTGTAGCTGAACCCTTCGACCACCACTCCGTACACACGAGGAATTACTCCCCCTACGGGATTTGCGCCGTCAACTCTCACGATAGTACCAATGCCCACCGGGGAATCGAGGGCCGTCCAGAAATGAAACTCGTGAGGAGTGTTGGGCTTGCGTTCGGTGGCGACAACACGCCCGAGCGGACTCGTCATGAGATCGCCCGCAGAAACTCTTCGGTGTCTCGAACCCCGTACGCCATCTTGTCCCAGCGTCCGTCCGGAAGCGACACGGGTGTGCGTTCGGCAACGATCCACTGTGAGATCTCGTCGGCGCGGTCCGGAATCGCACTTGCTTCGGATGCCTCCACGCGCACGAGACCGAACAAGGCGTCGCGTCGCGTAGCGTCACGCACTCGCAGATACCAGCTGGCAACGGGGAATCGCCCTCGCGGAGCGACGCGGAAAACCGACGATCGCTCTCCGGCGGAAAGACCCACCAGTACGCGAAAAGCGTCACCGTCCGCGTACAGCCGGCGATGAGTCTTGATCACCCCCGCGGCCAGCGATGAGGACGCAGCCAATCGACTGCCGGTGATGCTCCCGTCGATATAGATCGCGGCGTCTTCGCTCCGGCACCACTCTTCGGCCAGCTCGCGCTCGAGTCGTTCGCGGTCGTCGCGAACTTTTTGAACGGCGGCCTCCATGAGTGCCGCCGGATGCCTCGACGGAATGTTGCCGTCGGCATCGGGCCCTCCGGTATCGACGATGCGGGGGTCGCGCACGAAGTCCGCCTCTAGCCCTTCCACATAGCGAAATGGCAGGTAGTATCGCCGGCTCACCAGCGGCGGGCGCTTCTGCCACGCCACCAGCCGCCGGTTGATTCGCACTCGAATAGCGGCTGACGCTGTTGCCCAGACGATCGGGATACCGTCAGCCTGGCTGACGACTCCGACATCCTGCGTTCCATCCAGAAAAGCGGAGAATCCACTCAGCCCGCTGAGCGTGGCCGGATCGCCGACACGTATTGCCTGAAAGCGTGTTCCTTCGATCACGGTTGGCTCGACGAGTGTCGGTGGCTCGTCGCTGCGCGCGTATCGTTCTCCGTCTGCGGCAAACGAATCGACCGGCTCGCAACGCGCAATACGCGCAAGCAGAAAGCGGCGCGCCGCCTGCGGAGAGCCTGGCCACACTTCGACTTCACTGAAAATAGAATCGAGGGCGTTCACTCCAGCCCAATGTCCCACGCCTGCTCCAGATCCTTCTTCGAATAGGCGCGAAAGGCAGTGAGAGTCTGAGTGCTGCGAAGTCCCGCGACAGCCGAGATGTCTTCCGTCACCACTCTCGCGACGCCTTCATAGTCGGTCACCTCGACGAGCGCTACCAGATCCCATTCTCCCGACACTGAGTACACCTGCGACACTCCGTCGATTCCCGCGAGATGCGTGGCGACCTGCGGGATGGATTTCGGGTCGGCTTTGATCAGAACGATGGCAGTGATCATTCGAGGGAGCGTGAATGTCGGCTGTGCGGATACGCCGTGGGCGATGCCTCACCGAAGATGCTATACTTCCACGCGGCGGTCGTTCCGCCCGCGACAATCGGAGTATAACAGTATCGGCGCGATGCAGACTGCGCCATGCGGCATACGGGAGCCACGCCGGTGGAAACGGAAGAGAAAGAAGAGCGCGGCTCGGGCCGTAGCCAGAACGTCGTGCACACCCTTCCCCGGTCCATGGCCTCGGTGCCTCGTTTCCTGACGGGCCCGCTCGAGCGCACTGACCCGACCGTGGGCGCCACACAGGTGCTCGTCATAACTTCAGACCCCGAAAGCGCCCTGGCGCTCGCCGAAACCGTCCTTCGTATCACCGGGCCGGCAGGCATCGAATTGTTTCCAGTGACGAGCGCACGAAGGGCGTCGCGCCTGATGGCCGGACGCCCATTGTCGGCGATCGCCGGGGCGCCAACAGACATTCAGGAACTGGTGCGCGGGAGCCACCTCAAGCTCGACGAGATCCGTACGGTGGTCCTCGCCTGGGCCGACGAAATTCTCAACGGACCGGAAGGCGACGTTGCGGCGCTCGAGTCCATAATGGGGGAGCTGCCACGAGAGGCGGCACGGGTCGTCGTTACGAGCCGCTCCGAGGGGCGCGTGAACGCATTCGCCGAGCGTTATCTGCGTCGCGCGCGGCGCGAGGTCGAGGATGAATCGCCGGCGGACGCGCCACAGATCGCATTGCAATATGTGACGGTGTCGCCAACGTCCAGGACTGCCTCGCTACGACGACTCCTCGACGACCTCGATCCCCCGTCGGCGGCGATAGTGGTCCGGACGCCCGAGTCGGAGGCAGAGCTCTCGCGAACACTCCGCTTGCTGGGTTATTCCGGGGGCCCGGCCACAGTCGAGTTGACCCAGGGCGAGACGGCTGAGGGCACTCACGCGGTGATTTTCTACGACGTTCCGGAAACGCGCGAGATACTGACGGCAGCTGCCAAGTCGACGCCGGTGGTGATTGTCGCACTGGTCGAGCCCCGTGAGCTTCCTGCCCTGCGGCGGATGGCAGGCGGCGAAGTCACCCCGTTCACACTCCGTGGCCCTGCAAACACTGCCCGTGACCACGAGGTGGGGCTCCGAAAGGAGCTGGCGAAAGTGCTCGAGGCGGGAGTGCCGTCGCGCGAGGTACTGGCGCTGGAACCGCTGCTCGAAAGACATGACGGGATAGAGATCGCCGCGGCGGCGCTCCGTCTGCTGGAGCGAGAGCGAGCGCAGCGGGTTGCCTCGGAAATCGCGAAAGCCGCGGCCGAACCGGCGAGGCGGATGCCCGCGGCGGCGCCGGATCGTGGAGCGCCGGGCTCGAGAGGCGCGCGGGGAAAGTCATCGGGATTTCGAGTGCCCGGGCGTGACGATCGAAGCCCCGGCGGGGTGAAGAATCGCGATTCGCGACCACCGCGGCCTGCAGAGGGCTACCGGGGCGGTGCTGGACGCCCAATGCGGGACGACGGCGGCAGACCGCGCGACGACCGGGGTAGACCTCCGCGTGACAACAGCGACAGACCGCGCGACGCTGGCGGACGGGGGCCCCGCGATGATCGCGGACGCCCGCCCCGCGAAGGTTTCTCCCGACCGCCCCGACGCGACAGGCCGTGACCCAGTCGTTCCACCAGACCGGCGGCTGGGTCGAAGTGATTGCCGGCGTGATGTTCAGCGGGAAAAGTGAGGAGTTGATCCGGCGCTTGCGGCGGGCAATCATCGCTCGCAAGCGGGTGCAGGTGTTCAAGTCACACCTCGACGCGAGGTACGCCGGTATCTACAGTGTGTCGAGCCACGATGGGCGAACCGTGGAGGCAGTCCCGGCGGATTCAGCGACACAGATCGCGCAGCAGATCGATCCGATGGCGCAGGTCGTAGCCATCGACGAAGCACAGTTTCTCGACGGCGCGATCCTCCCGCTCGTGACGTCGCTGGCGTCACGCGGACGTCGCGTTATCATCGCGGGAACGGATACTGATTTCCGCGGCGAGCCATTCGGGTCGATGCCGCAGCTGATGGCAATCGCGGAAGTTGTGGACAAGCTTCACGCGATCTGCGTGCTCTGCGGTGGCCCTGCCAGCCGGAACCAGCGGCTCATCGGCGGCCGCCCCGCGCCGTACGACTCGCCGACAATCATGGTCGGCGGGACCGAGTCGTACGAAGCGAGATGCAGGATGTGCTTCGAGTGTCCGGTAAAGGGCAATTCGCAGCAGCAGAGCCTGTTCGGAACAGTAAGCCAGTAGGCACTCACAGCCCGCGGAGGACGCTATGGCGTGGATATATCTGATCGTTGCCGGCCTGCTCGAAGCGGGGTGGGCTGTTGGGCTGAAGTACACTGACGGGTTCACCCGTCCCGTGCCAAGCGTGCTCACCGCTGGGGCAATCATGGCGAGCATGCTCCTGCTGGCAATCGCCGCCCGCTCGATCCCGATAGGAACGGCCTACGCCATCTGGGTTGGCATCGGCGCTGTTGGCGCAGTGACTCTTGGCATCGTGCTTTTTAACGAGCCGCGCACTGCGGTCAGAATATTCTTCATAGCGCTGTTGGTCGCGGCATTGATCGGGCTGAAGCTGACCGACGGAGGGGCGCCGACAGTCTTGGCAACCCGTTCGGTAAACATCAGATAACAATAACGGCACAATCCTTGTGTGCGAAATCCCGCAACCCCAACCCTGGTATCATTACAACCCAATGACAATGCGAGTCATCGCTCTCACCGGAAACATCGCCAGCGGCAAGACAGCCGTGGCCGACATGCTTGCCGAGCGTGGCGCAACGATAGTAGACGCGGACGTGCTATCGCGGGAAGCCGTGCGGCCCGGCAGCCCGGCTCTCGAAGCAATTGAGCAAAGGTGGGGCTCCCAGGTGGTCGGACCCGATGGCAACCTCGACCGCGCATCGCTCAGGAATATCGTTTTCAAGGATCAGTTGGAGCTCGATGCGCTCAACGACATCGTGCATCCTGAAGTACTGAGACTCCGTGACGCGGAAGTCGAGGCGGCGCGGGCCCGCGGGGACCAACTGGTAGTGTGTGTGATTCCGCTCCTTTTCGAACGACACCTCGCAAATGAGTTCGATTCGATCGTGTTGGTGGACGCACCGCGGTCACTACGGCTCGAGCGTATCACGCGGGATCGTGGGCTCGAGGAGACCGAAGCGATGAACATGATCGCCTCGCAGATGCCGGCCGACCTCAAGCGCGCGCGCGCGGACTACGTGATAGAGAATTCCGGTACGCTCGAGGAACTGTCAAACGAGGTGGACCGCCTGTGGGATGATCTCGTCGGAAACGGCGATTACTCCCTGCATACCGCGCAGGCTCGCTGATTTCGTTCCGGCGTTCCCCCACGCGCCTTCGCTGGCGCGTCAAACCCCTCATGAGGTGATCAGTGGCAAACATTCCCGACGACCTGAAATACACCGAGGAGCATGAGTACGTCCGCGACAAGGGCGACGGAACGGTGGAAGTCGGGGTGACGGACTACGCCCAGGGAGAGCTCGGTGACGTTGTGTACATCGAGTTGCCAACCGTCGGCGCTAAACTCGCCAAACACGACGTGTTCGGTACCATCGAAGCCGTCAAGGCGGTTTCGGAGCTGTTCTCCCCGCTGGCGGGCGAGGTGACCGAGATCAATGAGCGACTGGACCAGGAGCCTGCCCTTGTCAACAGCGATCCCTACGGCGCCGGGTGGATGATCCGCATTCGCGTCGATGACGCGGGAGCGACAGGCGCGCTGATGGACGCCGCCGCCTATGGGCAGCACGTCGGGTAGGCGATTGCGGTGCTTGTGAGACGAGAGGGCGGCGCCGAACGCGTCGCCCTTCCTGTTTTATCGAAGCGCTTCCTTGAAGCTGACGCCAGCCCTGAAACCAGGAATTTTTCGGGCTTTGACCTTTACCGTTCGCCCGGTGAAGACGCTGTTGACCTCTCGCGCCTTGTGCGAGCGACGGTCGAATGTCCCGAATCCCGCGATGGTGACCTTCCCTCCACGCTTGACCTGCCGCGCAATGACGCCGTTCTGGGGATCGAAGATCGCGTCAACCACGCGCTTGACGTACGTCGGCCGCAGCTTCGTCTGTCGTTGCAGCGCCTCCAGCATTTCCGCCTTGTTCATACCGGCTCCGTGAGCAGCATTGTGGCGAGATCGCAAGCGGTTGGCCCGCATGCCGGACGCGAAAAATTAGTGCGGACGAGTGCCACTTGCCAGCGATTCGCGGAGGTGTTCACCCCCAGCTCCCATCAGAGAATCAACCGTTTCCGGCAACGCCCGACATTGGCGAATCCACTTACGCGTCCGTGGGGGGACAGGAGCAGATGAGATTGCGGTCCCCATATGCGCTTTCAACTCTCGCCACCGCGGGCCAGAACTTTGATTCCCGCGACCAGGCAGCAGGAAATGCCGCACGCTCACGGGTGTAGGGATACTTCCATTCGCTGGCAGTGACTCTGGCGAGCGTGTGTGGGGCATTCTTCAGAACATTGTCGCGCTTGTCGGCATCGCCGCTCTCGATCTCACGAATTTCTTCCCGAATTGAAATCATGGCGTCGCAGAAGCGGTCCAG